>NZ_JBFAKG010000065.1:0-58416 GCF_040655595.1 Saccharopolyspora sp. NPDC050389 | reverse complement strand
AGGGAGCTCCCACGACATGACGGCGGTGATGCGGCCGTTGGTCAAGTGGGCTTGCCGGACGGCCCATCGCAGGGCATCCCGGGACGACGGTGAGCCGTCGACACCGACGACGATCGCGAAGTCGCGTTGCTCGGTCATGCTGTCTCCAAGTCGTTGCGGTCCGCTTCGAGGAGGGCCGCAACGACAGCGTCGACTCAAGCCGGTCCGACAGCGGGTCCTTTCTGCACGGAGATGGTGGGGAGGTGTTCACGGACCAGCAGGCCGCTCATGGCCAGCACCCACAGCGCGGTCAATCCGCCAGGAATGTAGGTGGTCAGGGCTGCGCCCGGGGCCAAGACGCCGCCGGCTGAGAGGATGGTGATCGCGCTGAGAACTGAGATGACGGCGACGAATCCGGAGAACCAAGCTGCCCATTGCGGGAACACCCCGGTCCGGGCGATGGCCACTGCAGTGGCTGTCAGCGGAATGGCGAGGGCGATGCCCGCGACAGTGGCTGCGACGGTCACAACTGTGTACGGGGCGGCGGCGAACACGAGCAGGGCGGGGCGCGAGGTCATGGCGAAGACCGCTCCACCGAAGACGGCGGCACCGAAGAATCCGATCGTGGAGGTCAGCGCGAAACCCGCCAGCACGACCGCTGGGGCGTCGCTCCGGTCGTCCGCGAGCCGGAAGGCGGTGGCCAGGGTGGCGCCGAACCACAGGAACAGGGCGATCGCGGCGGCGTAGAGCAGCACGGCCGTGAGGACGACACCGCGTGCCGCGAGCAGGTACCCGGCGATCGTGTCTGCGGATTCGGTGATGCGCGGGGCGCCGGCGAGCAGGATGCCGGCGATGATGGAGAGAACAAGCGCGCCGAGACCAGCCAGCCCGCCCCAACGCATCTCGTGACCTTCATTCATCAGTTCCCCCTCGAGGATTCGACATGGGATCAATGTCCGAGGGTTCACCTCAACCGGCAACGCGTCATGCGGCCGAAAGTCCCTTGTTTCCAGTGGTGTTCTTGCCATCGATTAGCGATTGCAGGCCTGCCTCTGCGAGTGCCGAGCACGTTTGCGGTGCGGGTCCTTCTCCTCCTGCGCGTCCGCCTGTGGTCGGTGATGCTCGAAATTGGCGGCGACTGGAGATCCGAGGGGTGCACGATGCGAACGGGAGTGGCGCAGAACATTCCGATCAGCGTGCAGGTGACAGGTGAAGTGGCGCCCGGCATCGCCGACTACGCGGAGCGTCGAGTCCGTTCGGCTCTCCGCTACGCCCATGAACCTGTGCTGCACGCGAGAGTGCGCGTGCAGCGACATGGTGATCCCGCCGTCGCACGCCCGATCACCGCGCAGGCCAACCTCGATGTCAACGGGCGGATCGTCCGCGTGCAGGTGGCCGGCTCCGTTGCCACGGAGGCCCTCGACCTGCTGCGTGACCGCCTTCAGCACCGCCTTGAGCACATCGCGCGGCGCCGTAAGCGTGGAGCGGTGGTCGAGCCCCATGAATGGCGCCACGGCGACGAACCCGCGCACCGCCCCTCGTACTTTCCGCGTCCGCCTGACCAGTGTGAGGTCGTTCGGCACAAGTCGTTCACGCTGGCGCGCTGCGATGTGGACGAAGCGGTGTTCGAGATGGAGGTCATGGACTACGACTTCCACCTCTTCACCGAACTCGGCTCCGAGCAGGACAGCGTCTTGTACCGGACGCCGGACGGCTACCGCCTGGCCCAGATCGACCCGCACCCGGCGGAGTTGGCCAAGCATTTCACGCCGGTCACCGTGAGCGAACGGCCACCGCCTGTGCTGACCACCGCCGAGGCGGCCGAGCGGCTTGGGACGCTGGGCCTGCCGTTCCTGTTCTACCTGGACGGTGAGCGGGGCCGAGGTGCTGTGCTTTATCGCCGGTACGACGGGCACTACGGCCTGATCACGCCTGCCGAGTGACGCGGCTTCACAGCCACGTCTCGATGGCCAGCAGATCTCGCATGGAGATCACCCCGACCACCGTCTGCCCCTGCATGACCGGCAAGTGGCGGACGCCGGCGTCGAGCATGCGCCGCGCGAGTTCCCGGGTTTCCTCGCCGAACTTGGCGGTCTCGATCTGGTGGGTGGCGAACGTGGTTGCCGTTGTGGTTCGCGGATCGACGTCCTGGGCAATGGCCCGGACCACGTCGCGTTCCGAGATGATGCCCATGATTCGGTCGTCCTCGAGCACTGCGAGGGCACCGACGTGATCCGCGGTCATCTTCCGGGCCACTTCTTTGATCGAATCGGTCGCATCGCAGGTAAGCGTTCCTTGGCGGAAGACTTCCTCGACTCGCATGGATCCTCCTCGCGGGAACCGCGCACGGTAATGCGTGCGGGTGGTGGGGACGGTTGAGCTCGGCGCTCGATCACCTGAACCTGACGTGTCCCCGGCGCCGCCAGGGCGAGCGCATGAGCGACGTGGCGGGCGGCGATGTCCCCGACCGGGTCGATGATCACCACCGCGCCGTCGCGCACGGACCACTTGTCGAAGCCTCCGTAGCGATCGAGGTTTCGCCGCACTTCGGCTCTGATCACCGGATCGTCCCGGGCCAGGCCGCGCATCAGATCGCGCCGGGTCACGATGCCCACGACCACGCGGTTCTGGACGACGGGAACGGCACGCAGGTGGTGGCTGAGCATCGTCTTGGCGATGTCGGCGCAGTCGGTGCCTGGGACCGCGGTGCGCACCTTCTTGGTCATGACCTGGCTGACGAGGGTCGGTGGTGCCCCGCTCGGCATGTGCAGGTGGTGTTCTGTGGTGCGGGGATCGTGCGGGATCGCATCGCGGATCAGATCGGCCTCGGTGACGATGCCGACGAGAATGCCGTCCCAGTCGATCACGGGTGCGGCGGTGAACCCGTGTTCGGCCAGCGTCCCGGCAGCCGTTCTGATCGAGTCGTACTCCTGAACGGTAATGACCGGGTGCGACATGACGTCTTCGGCTTGCATCGTTGCTCCCGGACTCTCCTGTGGCCGCGCCTGTTGCGCAGACGGCACGGAGGCTGCAAGCACTCGGATGTTCCTACGCTGCCCACCTTGCCGAGGTCATCACGGCGCGCGGCAGGGCCGATGGGCCTCCGTCCAACCGGCCGCGTGGTTCGAATGGGCCGGCCGGTCTCGATCGGCGGTGATTTTCTCCCCAAGCGCATCGCGAGTTGACAAGTGCTGCTCGGCTGCTCAGGAGCCCCGTACTACCGGCTGGATGTGCACTGCGGTGACCTTGTATTCGGGGCAGTCCGTGGCGGTGTCGGTATGCGGTGAAGTGAGTTCGTTGACGGATGCGGTGGGGAAGTGGAAGGCGGCGAACACCTGGCCGGGTGCGACATCGGTGGTGGGATGCGCGGTCAGGGTGGTCTGCCCCCAGCGGCTGGTGATGATCACATCGGTTCCGCCGGGAATGTCGAGGCGGGCTGCGTCCGAGGGGTGGATCTCCAGGGTTTCGGCGGGGAGAAGTTCGAGGTTGGCGGTTCGGCGGGTCATGGAGCCGGTGTTGTAGTGGACGAGTCGGCGTCCGGTGATCAGCAGGAACGGGAAGTCGGCGCCGGGCTGTTCGCCGGGCGGCAGGTAGGGGCGGGCGGCCAGCGCGGCTTTGCCGTCCGGGGTGGCGAACCGGTCGAGGTAGAGCACGGCTTCGCCCGGCCGGTCCGAGGCCGGGCAGGGCCAGTGCAAGGAGCCTTCGGCCTCCAGGCGCTGGTGCGACAAACCCGCGAAAACCGGTGTCAGGGAGGCACATTCGGCCAGTGCTGCGGCCGGAGTGGGGCAGCCCAAGCCGGCGCCCATCGCTTGGGCGACCTGCTGCAGGACCTTGAAGTCGTCGGACGCCTGGCCGGGTGGCGCCAGGGCTGGGCGGACGCGTTGGAAGCGCCGGTCGAAGTTGACGAAAGTCCCGTCTTTTTCAAGGAAGGAGGCTGCGGGGAAGACGACGTCGGCGTGTTCGGCTGTGCGGGAGCGGAACATGTCGTGGCAGACCACGAACTCGCACGCGTCGAGTGCGGCGCGCACGTGACCCGAGTTCGGGTCGCTTTGCGCGATGTCTTCTCCGATGACGTAGAGGGCTCGCAGGTCGCCGGAGATCGCGGCGTCGAACATCTGCGGGATGCGCAAGCCACGATGTTCAGGCACCGGGCGTCCCCAGGCCCGCTCGAAGCGGGCGCGGATTGCTGGGGCGGCGATGTGCTGGTAACCGGGAAGCACATCTGGAAGGGCGCCCATATCTGAGGCGCCTTGGACGTTGTTCTGCCCGCGAAGGGGGAGGATGCCGCAGCAACCGGTGGTGCCGACTGCACCGCGGAGGATGGCGAGGTTGGCCAGGGTGCGCACGCCGTCGGTGCCGTGGGCGTGTTCGGTGACGCCGAGCCCGTAGACGATGGCGGGGTGCTGCGCCCGTCCGAAGAGGCGGGCGGCGGCCACCAGGTCTGCCGTGCGCACGTCGGCGATGGCTGCCACCGTCTCGGGCGGGTAGTCGGCCAGGAGTGTTGCGAGGTCGTCGAAACCCGTGGTGCGGTGGTCGAGGAACGCGTGGTCGAGGTGATCCTCCTCGATCAGGAGGTGGGCGAGGCCGTTGAAGACGGCGACGTTCGACCCCGGTGCGGCTTGCAGGTGCACATCGGCGAGTGCGGCGAGTTCGGTGCGGCGAGGATCGATGACGACCAGCCGGGCTCCGGCGAGCACGCGTTGCTTGATGCGGGCGCCGACGACGGGGTGGGCTTCGGTGGGGTTGGCGCCGGCGAGGAGGATGCAGTCGGTGTGGTCGAGGTCGTCGAGCGGGTTGGTGCCGCCTGCCAGGCCGAAGGAGGCGGTGAGTCCGGCGGCCGAGGGTGCGTGGCACAGCCGCGAGCAGTTGTCGATGCTGTTGGTGCCGATGATGGTGCGGATGAACTTCTGGGCCAGGTAGTTCTCCTCGTTGGTGGCCCGGGCCGAGGAGATCATGGCGATCGCGTCGGGGCCATGCTGGTCCCGAATGTCGGTGAGTCGCCGTGCGACCAGGCCGAGGGCTTCGGCCCAGGTCGATTCGACGAGTTGTCCGTTGTGCCGAACCAGGGGTGTGGTCAGCCTGTCCTCGGCTCGGGTGAAGGCGTGCGCGAAGCGGCCTTTGATGCAGGCGTGGCCCCGGTTGACCGGCGCGCCGTGCGTCGGGGTGATCGCGGCGATGGTGTCGTCGCGGACATGTACGTCGAGGGTGCAGCCGACTCCGCAGTACCCGCAGGTGGTCGTGGTCGTCGCGGTGACCGGGCGGAGGTCGAGCAGGCCGGGTTCGGACAGCGCGCTGGTGGGGCAGCTGTCGACGCAACCGCCGCATCCAACGCAAGGGGAGGACACCCACGCCCCGCCGTCGCCCGGTGCCACGACGGTGTCGAAGCCGCGGCCGGTGAGTTCGAGCGCGAAGGTGCCCTGGACTTCGGCGCACATGGCGACGCACCGTCCGCAGGCTATGCACAGGTCGCGGTCGAGTTTGACGTACGGATGCGAATGATCCACCCCGCGATCGTGTTCCGCGCCGGAGAAACTGCTGGCCGCGATGCCGAAATGGGCGCAGGCGCGGACGAGTTCGCTGCGTTCTGCCGGAATCTCCAGCGCTCGCGCGGGAAGCTCGGACACCATCAGCTCAACGGCTCCGCTCGCAGCCTGGTGGGCGGTTGGATCGTCCAGTTGGACTGCAATGCCTTCGGCCGCAGGAGTGGTGCACGCGGCAACGATGCGACTGCCCGCGCGGACCAGGCAGGTGCGGCACGAGCCACGCGGAGGCAGCCTTGCGTCGTAGCACAGCGTCGGGAGGTACCTGCCGAAGGCGCGTACGGCGTCGAGCACCGTCGCGTTCTCCGGGATGTCCACAGGAACGCCATCGACGATCACCCGCATCAGCTGCCTCCGGCGAGTAGTTCGTCGCGGTAGACCCGCACGAGGCTCCGGACCGCGCCGGGCACGCCCCGCCCGAAGGCGCACAGGCTGCCAATACCCATCACATCGAGAAGTTCTTCCTGCTGTGCCAGGGCGGTCGTGCTACCCGGCAAGAGGTCTGCCAGCTCGCGACCACGGAGTGATCCGACCCGGCACGGAGTGCAGGCACCACAGCTCTCCGCGGCGGCGAAGGTCCACACGTGCCGGAGGAGTTCCGCCGCGGAAATGCCGTCGTCGATGGCCACGAGACTGCCGTGACCAAGAGCTACCCCAGCCGCGGCGAGCGCTTCGGCGAGCAGCGGGACGTCCAGGTCGTCCGGGCCGAGGAAACCGCCGAGGGGCCCGCCGACCTGCAGCGCCCGCAGCCTGTGCCCGGGCTTCAGCCCGCCACCGAGCGTTTCGACGAGATAGCGCAACGGCACCCCGAACTCGACCTCGTACACGCCAGGTCGGCGGAACCGCTCGCTGAGGCACACCAGCTTGGTGCCGGTCTCGACATCGGCACCGAGGCGGGCGTATGCGCTGCCGCCGTGCCGAACGACCCAGGGCACCGCGGCGAGGGTTTCCACGTTGTTCACAGCTGTGGGCCGCCCGGAGAGGCCGACGCTTGTCGGGTACGGGGGCCGGGGCCGGACGCTGCCGCGAAGTCCCTGCAACGCACGCAGCAGCGCAGTTTCCTCCCCCGCAACGTAGGAACCCGCGCCGCGCACGACCTCCACGTCGAAGTCGAACGCCGAGCCGTGCACGCCGACCCCGAAGTGCCCGGCGTCGCGCGCAGCTCCCACTGCGGACAGGGTTTTCTCCACTGCCTCTGGGTATTCGGAGCGGACGAACACCACGCCCCGGGTCGCGCCGGTCGCGAACCCGGCAAGGGCGAGTCCTTCCAGAACGCGGTCCGGATCGCTTTCCAGCAGCAGCCGGTCGCAGAACGAGCCCGGATCGCCCTCGTCGCCGTTGGCCACCACGAACCTCGGGGCGGGGCCACGAGACGCTGCCTGCCACTTGTTCGCCACCGGGAACTCGGCCCCGCCTCGACCGCGCAGCCCGGCGCGGGCGACCTCGGCCAGGACGGTGGCCGGAGATCCGGCCGCCACGACTTCCGGCCACACCTGCCAGGGCTCCTCCGCACCGAGCAGACCCGCGAGCACGACCGGATTGCGGCTGGCGTTGTGGTAGGGGACCGGGGGCGGCGGAGGCGGGTGTGCAGGGGAGAGCAATCGCGCACCGAGATCGGGTCCCGTGACGGGAGTCCGCCCATCGAGCGCGGTGGGGGAGGCATAGCAGTAGCCCAGGCAGTACGCCCCAGCCAACGACAACGACCTATCAATGCTGGTGTGTCCACATTTGACGCCGAGGGCTGCTTCGGCCAACGGCACGGTGTGGTTGCCAGCCGAGACAAAGCACGACGTGCCCTCGCAGATGCGCACGTGGCGGGTTGCCTCATCGCCGGTGAAGTCGGCGAAGAACGAGGCGGCACCGTTGACGGCAGCAACCGGCAAACCCAGCTCGCCTGCGATGCGTCGCACGTCGGCATTGCTGATGTGCCCCCGGAGATCGAGGACTGTTCGCAGCCCGCGGAGCACGTCGGTTCCGTGGATCCCGAACCGCTGTTCCCATCCGGCGAACGCGTCATGTGTCACGACTGCAACTCCCTCACCACATCAGGTGCGGATCACCGCTACGGGACATGGCGCGTGGTGGAGCACCCCTCGGGCCACCGAGCCCAGCAGAAGCCCGGCGAAGCCGCCGTGCCCACGGTGGCCGACGACGAGCAGTTGCGCATGCTGAGCGGCTTCGCACAGTGCTTGCACCGGGTGCTCGTTGGTGATCGCTTTGCGCACGGCGACGTCGGGATAGTCGGCGGCCCACCCGGCAAGTTGCTCTGCGAGGTGGGCCTCGGCCCGCTCCTGGAGTTCGTCACGGTCCGGGTGTGTGGATGGGCCGGGGATGAAGTGCGCGTCGGGCAGTGCTTGCACAGCGACCAAGTCGGAACGGCGCCGATTGGCGGCGTCGAAGGCGTAGTGCAGCGCCGCTTTGCTGCCTGGTGAATCGTCGACCCCGACGATCACTGGTCCCGTCGTCGCGGTGCCTGCACCACGCATCACGACGACCGGGCACTTGGCGTGCGTGGCCACGGCGGCGCTGATCGAGCCGAGCAGCGCGTCATGGAAGGCGCCGTGCCCGTGTGACCCGACCACGATCAGCCGGGCGGCGTCGGATCGGCGGACCAACTCCTCGGCGGGATGCCCGAAGTCGACCTCGGCTACCAACTCCAGGGTCGGCATGGCGAGCCGGCAGCGGTCCGCGATCTCCTGCACCGTCTCCTCGGCCTGCGACTCGCGAGCGGGATCGTCGCCGACCAGGAGCAGGCGCAACGGAACGCCCAGTCGGCCCGCTTCGGCAGTCGCCCACAGCGCAGCCCGAGCCGAGGGCTCGGACCCGTCGACCCCGGCCACGACGGATTGCTTTTCCCTCGGCATGTCCCGCGCTCCCACGCTCGCGTGCGGTGACCACGTTTCCAATCGGCCTGGTGCCATGGGGAGGGCCGATGGACTCTTGCCTCGGCTGTTGCGGGTGCGGAGGGTGCTCAGCACGACGGCTTCATCTGCGGGAGATGCAGGGAGGGACGCAGGGCCGGTGTTGGGCGAGGAACAGGTTTCTGGTCGCCCGCGTGCTGTGCGCGCGGTGCTCGCTGATGGAAGCGTTGTCACGATCCGGCCGCTGTGCTCTGACGATCTTGGTGAGCTCGAACGCCTGCATGGCGAGCTCACCGAGGAGGATCGTTACTTCCGGTTCTTCGGGATTCCGTCGCGGACCGGTCTTGATCGTTTCCTGCGCGGGCTGGTGGCTGTCGGCGATGCGCACCTGCTGGCTCTCGGTGCGTTCCGCGGCGACCACCTGGTCGGGATCGGGCACTTCGAGACCCTGGTCGGGGAGGTCGCCGAGGTCGCTTTCCTGGTCGAACACCGGCTCCACGCGCGCGGGGTGGCGACGTTGCTGCTGGAGCATCTGGTGGCCGCGGCGCGGCAGCGTGGGATCCGGATGTTCCTGGCGGAGGTGCTGGCGGAGAATTCGGCGATGTTGCGGGTGTTCCTCGACAGCGGCTTGCGGTGCAGCACCCGGCTGGACGGGACGACCTACCAGGTGAAGCTGGACCTCGACGTCGGTGAGCAGTATTTCTCGCGGCTCAGCGACCGGGAGCGGGTGGCCGATGTCGCGAGTCTGCTGTGGTTGCTCCACCCAGCATCGGTGGCGGTGGTGGGGGCTAGCCGGCGAACGTCCGCTGCCGGCAACGCCGTGCTGCGCAACATCGTTGACGGCGGCTACACCGGTGCGGCCTACGCGGTCAACCGCCGTGGCGGCCAGGTCTGCGGTCTGCCGGCGTATCGGAGCGTGATCGATCTACCTGAGCCGCCGGAGCTGGCGGTCTTGTGCGTGCCAGCGAGCGTCGTGCCGGATGTCGCGGAGAAATGCGGGCGGTCCGGGGTGCGGGCGCTGGTCGTGCTGGCTGCCGGACTCACCGAGGACCGGGGGCTCGCCGAGCAGCTGCTGGAAGCGGTTCGCCACTGGGGGATGCGGTTGCTGGGGCCGAATTGCCTGGGATTGATCAACACTGATCCTGAGGTGCGGCTGAACGCGACCTTCGCCGCCGCCGGGATCTCGGCGGGACAGGTGGGCGTCGTCACGCAGTCCGGAGGTGTCGGGATCGCCTTGTTGGAAGGCCTTTCCGCACTGGGTCTGGGGATCTCCACCCTGGTGTCCACAGGGGACAAATATGACGTGAGCGGCAACGACATGCTGCTGTGGTGGGAATGTGACGAGGCCACCCGGGTAGGGGTGCTGTACCTGGAATCCTTCGGCAATCCGCGGAAATTCGCGTGGCTGGCTCGCCGGACCAGCCGCTCCAAGCCTCTGATCGTGCTGCGCAGCGGCGCGAGCCCGGTCGCGCAGCAGGCGGCGGCGTCGCACACCGCGGCCACCGCGACGCCGGGTACGACCAGGGACGCGTTGCTGCGGCAGACCGGTGTCATCGGCGTCGACGATCTCGCGGAACTGTTCGCCGTGCTCGGCGTTGTCTGCTGGCAGGCGATGCCGGCCGGGCGGCGGGTCGCGGTGGTGACCAATGCCGGCGGCCTCGGCGTGCTCACCGCTGACGCATACGCACGAGCGGGGCTGGAACTCCCGTCGCTGCAAGAGGACACCCGCACCTGGTTGGCCGCGAACCTCCCGGGGCACGCGAGCCTGAGCAATCCGGTGGACGCGACTGCCACGATCGACAGCGACACGTTCGCGCGAACCGTGGCGACTGTCCTCGGCGATCCATCAATCGACTCGGTTGTCGTGCCGGTGGTTCGCACAGCGGTAAGCGATCCAGCCGAGGGGCTGGCCGAGATGGTGGCGCGGGAGCGGGAAGGTGGATGCGACAAGCCGGTGCTCGTCGTGCGCGGCGGGCAGGCCGAATCGGTCGCTGCGCTCGAGGCGGACAACGCGCGGGTTCCCGCGTTCGCCGACCCCGCACTGGCCGCCCGCGCGCTCGCCGATCTCGCCGAGTACGCGCACTGGCTGGCTCGCCCTCCCGGAATCGTCCCCGACTTCGCTGATGTCGACACCGCAGCGGCCCGTGCGCTCATCGACGAAGCGCTTGAGAAGTTGCCAGGGGGTGGGTGGCTGGATCCGGAGCCCGTGGCGGCCGTCCTGAGGCACTTCGGGCTCCCCGTCGTGCCGACGATCGCCTGCACCACCGTGACGGAGGCCCTCGCCGCGTTCCGCGAGCTGGGCGGATGCGTCGTCGTGAAGGTCCGGGCAGCAGGAGTCCTGCACAAGGCACACGCAGGTGGTGTCGTGCTGGGCGTGTCGACCGTCGCCGAGCTGCGCGGCGCCTGGGCTCAGCTGCAGGGCCGTTTCGGCGCAGCGTTCGGCGGCGTCGTGCTGCAACCCTCGGTAGAACCAGGGCAGGAGTTCCTGGTCGGCGTGATCAATGACGCCGCGTTCGGTCCGGTGGTCACGTTCGGGCTGGGCGGGACCGACACCGACCTGATCGCCGACCGCAGCCATCGGCTCGTCCCGCTGACCGACCACGACGCCGCAGACATGCTCCACGAACTGCGCGCCGCTCCGCAGCTGTTCGGCGACGCGCGGCTGGACAGCGGCAAGCTGATCGACGTGCTGCTGCACACCGCTCGCATGGCCGAAGTGCTGCCTGAAATCGCTGAGGTGGACCTCAACCCAGTGATCGCCTCCGAACGGGGCGTGTGCGTTCCCGACGCGCGCGTTCGCCTCGAACCGCGAGAACCCGTCGACCCGCTGATCCGCAAGCTGCGGGCGTGAGTGGTGACCATCAGCCCTACCCGCCCACCTGGCCGGTGCGGAACCGTCGACGCGGGTGTTTCGTCTGCCGAGGTGACATTTGATGGGTGGTTTGCACAGCAGCAAACGGTGTCGGGTCGACGAGCCGGCTTGTCGGTGGTTGGCCGAGGAGAACGGGATCCTGGCCGATGCGGTGCGCAGCGCGCCGTCCGTGCACAACACGCGCCCTTGGTCGCTCGCAGTGCGGGAGCGCACGGCCGAGCTCCAGGAACGTGAGATCGAGACGTTGGCGTACCACGACCCGGAGGGGCGGGATCGGCGGATGTCCTGCGGCGCGGCCCTGACGAATCTCGTGCTGGCGGTACGCAGCCTCGGCTGGACTGCCGACGTGGACATCGCCATCGCCGGTAAGGGCCTGGCGATCGCGAAGGTCATGGGTTCTCGCAGGGCCGACCCGACCGCGGCAGAAATCCGGCGCTACGAGGCCATCGGTGATCGCACATCATACCGCCGCGCCTTTGGGCCGGAGGCCGTGCCGGGACAACTTCGGGAGGCCGTGAGCAGTTCGGCCACCTCAGTGTCGGTGCTCGGCCGGTGGATCAGCGGTGGGGACGAAGCACTCGCGGTGGCGCGGCTGCTCGCTTACGCCGCGGGGGCCTTCCACGGCAATGCCGACTACCAGCGCGAGTTGAGCGCGTGGACCACCGTGCCGGGCGAGTCGAAGGGAGAGGGCGAGCTCGGGTTGTCCTGGGACGATCTCGTTTCGGCGGGTTTGGGGGCGGTCGGCCTGGCCACCTCCCGGACCCGGATTCCGGATGAGTCCGTGCTCGCCGCCCGGATCGAGCGTGAATCCCTGCTCGTGGTCAGTAGCAGGGGTGACGAGCCGCTTGATCACATCCGGGCCGGCGAGTTCGTCGAGCAAGCATGGCTGGAGGCCACCGGTGCCGGACTGGCGGCCTCGATCATGACGCAGCCGTTGCACCTGGGCGAGGTCAGGGATGCGCTGGCGGTCCGCCTCGGGTTGTCGACGGTGCCGCAGGCCCTGATGCGGTTCGGGTATCCAGCGGCGGCGACGCCCGGAAACCACAGGGGGCAGCCATGACGACTCCTGGGCCGAAACCGGTGACGGTGGGCATCGACGGCTCCTCGTCGGCGCTCGACGCGGCGTGCTGGGCGGCGGCCGAGGCTGTTCGCCGCAACACGTGGTTGCGGGTCGTCTTCTGCGATGTCCTCGCGCAGATGTACCTTCCGGATCTGCCGACGATGCCGCCGCCGCAGACCTACAGCGACGCGCTGGCACGACAGGCCCAGGTTTGGCTGCACCGCGCCAAAGAAGAGGCGCAGGCCGCCGCCCCAGCGGTGGAGGTGCGGACCTTCGCGCGCACCGGCGACGCCGCGTCCGTGCTCATCGAGGAATCGCGCAAGGCGCAGCTGATGGTCGTGGGCAGCCGCGGACTCGGTGGCTTCACCGGCTTGGTCGTGGGATCGGTCGCGGTGGCCTTGTGCGCGCACGGTCAATGCCCGGTCGCGGTCGTGCGGCGACCGGCGACAGACCTGAGGCCCGACGCGCCGGTCGTCGTCGGCGTGGACGCCCGGGACGGGCAGGAGCTGGTTCTGACAGTGGCGTTCGACGCCGCCGCAATGCGCAACGCCCCGCTGGTCGCAGTCCACGCCTGGCACGAAGCCGGGTCCGAACAAGCCTGGTACAGCTTCCACGCAGAGGGCCGTGGCGCCGCCGTACAAGCCGAGGAAGAACGTTTCCTCGCCGAAACGATGGCCGGCTGGGGCGATAAGCATCCGGATGTCGCGGTGCGACGCGTCGTTGCGCACGGCCGACCAGCACGAGCACTGCTCGAACAAGCCGAACACGCTCAGCTCGTCGTCGTCGGTGCGCGCGGACGAGGAGGTTTCACCGGCTTGCTGCTGGGTTCGACGAGCCAGCAGCTCGTGCACCACGCCCCGTGTCCGCTGCTAGTGGTGCGTTGATGTCGGGGAATTCCGGAAGGAGAGGGCGATGCACTACTGGGATGGCTACGGAGTGGGGGTATGGGGGTTCGCGATGATGACGGTGAGCATGGTGCTGTTCTGGGCACTGATCATCGTCGCCATCGTTGCGCTGGTCCGCTACCTCGGGCGCACCGGACGGGCCGAGAAGGGCGCCGGTTCCGCGGAGGAGATCCTCGCGGAGCGGTTCGCTCGCGGAGACATCGACGAAGAGGAATACCGCCGCCGGCTGCAGGCGCTGTCGGAGCACGGTCGCCGGAGAACATGACGTGCTGCGGCGCCGGATGTATCGCCCCTTCGCGGTGGTGGTACCCGAGGCATGCGGATCGTGCGCCGCCACCTTCCAGGAACCGAATTCGTTTCCAGGACGGGGAGAAGATCCAATGAACAAGGAAACGAAGGAGACCGGTACCACGCCTGACACCACCGTCACCTCGACGCCCTGGGAGGTCACCGGCCGAACCGTGACGATCGACGACTTCGCCGCCGAATACGACTTCGACGCAGTGGAACACCTCGTGGTGAACAGGCCGCCGGATGCGGTGTACTCCGCCCTCCGCCACCTCGATCTGCTCACGATCCGGTCCCGCACCGCTGACCTGGCGATGTGGGTGCGCGCGCTGCCCGAACGCCTCAAGAGACGCGTTCCGCCACGGCAACCGACCCGGCTGACCTACGACGACCTCGTCGCCAGTGAGGACTGGGTGCTGCTCGGCGAGCAACCGGGACGCGAGGTCGTCTTCGGCGCGACAGGCCGGTTCTGGACCCCGATCGTGCGCTGGGAGCCCGTGCCGGCCGAGGAGTTCCGCGAGTACGGCAAACCCGGCCGAGGCCAGATCATCTCATCGCTGTCCGTACGCCCCTACGGCCGCAACAGCAGCCTGGTGACGTACGACATCCGCACGACGCTTTGCGATCCGATGACCCGTCGGGTGTTCGGCGCGTACTGGCGGACGGTGAAGCCGTTCGTCCGGGCGATCATGCGGGCCACACTGCGCACGGCCGCCAAGCAGGCGGCATAGTCGGCGGCCGCGATGTCGGGGCTGTGCACCGATCTGTACGAGATCAGGATGGCGGCCAGCTATCTGCGCCGTGGCATGACCGGGCCGGCGACGTTCAGCCTGTTCGCCCGGAAGTTGCCGCGTGATCGGGGATTCCTGGTCTCCGCCGGCCTTGCCGACTGCCTGGATTTCCTCCAGCACCTGCATTTCGACAACGACGAGCTGACGTACCTCGCCGACGTGGTCGGGCTGCGCGAGGACGACCTGGCAGCGCTGGACGAGATGCGGTTCACCGGCGAGGTGTGGGCGGTGCCCGAAGGACGGGTGGTCTTCGCTGACGAACCGTTCCTGGAGGTCACTGCGCCCATTGCGCAGGCGCAGCTGGCGGAGACGGCATTGCTGAACTTCGTGACGTACCAGTCGTCGGTGGCGGCCAAGGCGGCCCGGTGCCGGATCGCCGCGCCGCAGGCAGATCTGATCGACTTCGCCGCACGGCGCACCCATGGCCTGGAAGCCGCCAGGGCGGTCGCGCGGGCATCGGCGATCGTCGGCTTCGCAGGCACCAGCTACGTGGCTGCGGCGCGGGAGTTCGGGCTTCCGGCCGCCGGGACGATGGCGCATTCCTATGTGGAGGCGTTCCAAGATGAGCGGGCGGCTTTCGGGGCCTTCGCGGAAGACTTTCCGCTGACGGTGCTGCAGATCCTGGCGATCGACCTCGGCACCGAAACGCTGCCGGCCCTGGCGTTGGGCAGGGAACCCGCGGAGCCGGGACTGATGGAGCAGCCGCCCCGCAAACGGTCGCAAAGCGTGGTCACCAGGAGGATGCTGCTGCGTGCCTGGGGAATCATGGGAACGGTTTCCGGTGTTCTCGTGCTCATCGCGTTCTTCGCGGTGCTGCTTGCCGCGGGGTGGTGGCCAGGCACCGACGTCGTGGCTGATCCCGCACTTCATCACACGTACTTGCAAGCCACGACAACGAGTTTCGCCGCGATCGTGTTATGCCAAATCGGAACCGCGTTCGCCGCGAGGACCGACCGCACCGCACTGCGCCAAGTGGGCCTCACCACGAACCGGCTGCTGCTCGCCGGCTGTGCGTTCGAGATCCTGTTCGCTGCCGCGATCATCTACCTGCCGTCGCTGCAGGCCGTGTTCGGCACCGCGCCCCCGCCAGCATGGGCCTATGCGCTGATGCTGCCCTTCCCCGCGCTGGTCTGGGGCGTCGACGAGTTGTACCGCTACCGCGGCCGCACTCGCTCGGCCGGTGCTCCGGAGCGGCCCGGCGCCGGGATCTCGACTGCGAGCAGGTCAGAAGGCTCAGGCGACGTGGGACGCGACGGTGCGCCGAAACCTCCCCGGCCGTCCGGGCCTGGACCCGATGACGAAATGCCCTAATCGGGCTCGGGCAGGTGGCCCAATCTGAGTGGAAGCAAACCTTCTGGAGCACGTGATGGACGCCAAATCGGTCGGGGCCCACGTTCGTTGGCTCACCCATTCCCTGGGGCGGAATCCGTTGCGGCGCCGACTGGACCGGGTCGCGGCGATGGCGATCCTCGCGTTGCTCGCAGCCGCCGTGTTGATGGTTCCCGCGGCGATCGCGGCCGGAAACGCGAGTTATGCGAGGGAAGCACGTGAGGCTGCTGTTGCCGCCGCGACCGGGCGACCGGTGGAAGCCGTCGTGACGGGTGAACCCGAGGCCCACGTGATCGGCGGACCCGAGAACCATTCCATCACGTACTCGGCCGAGATCTCGTGGATCGCCGCAGACGGGAATGGCCGCGTGGATACCACTGCCGTCCCGCCGGGGACTGTGCTCGGCAGCAAGATCCGGTTGTGGGTCGACAGGGCTGATCGCATCACGGTTGCGCCGCCGAGCGAAAGCCAGCTGCGGGCCTCCGCTGTCGGTTTCACCATCGGGATCATGGTCACCGGGCAGCTGCTGTGCGCCGGGTTGATCTGGGGTGTCCGGGGGATCGCCGACGCATGTGCCGCGCGTGCCTGGAACCGGGAATGGGAAAGCGTCGAGGCGAAGTGGCTGGAGCACTGAGCCGCCGATGTGACGGGAGTGCGATGTGGGGACCGTGAACAACGACAGGCCGCTTGTGGTCGGAATCGACGGTTCGCAAGCCAGCATTCGCGCCCTGCGGTGGGCACTGCGGGAAGCGCGAGTACGCGACGCTTCGGTGTACGCGATCATGGTGTGGCAATCACACGCGGTTCTCGCAGGGCCCGGGCCGTTGACGATGTCCCCCGAACTGGCGCCGCACCACGCTCGCGAACAGCATTGGCGAGACCTCACCAGCATCGTCAGCACCTGTCTGGGCGGGGAGTCCGCACCCGAAGTGCACGCCGAACTCCTGGAAGGACACCCCGCCGAGGTGCTGGCGGACCGCTCGACGAACGCCGCCATGCTGGTGCTGGGCGATCAACGGCATGGGAGGGCTGCCGAAGTGGTGCTCGGCAGCACGGCGCTGCGCTGCATCCACAAAGCACGGTGCCCGGTGCTGATCGTCCCCACCGGCATGGACATCGGGAACTCCGACGAGGAAGCAGCAGAGAACCCGGCCCGCGACCCCGTGCTCGGCTGAGCGGCCACTGCGAAACGGTGCAGTAGCCGGGGATGTCACAGAGAATCGTCAGGTACCAGCCGGAAGACCCCGATACGCCGCGTCTCGATGCGGATAGTTCGTTTGAAGGTGTTAGGGGCGATTGCCATGGTGGAGGCAGGTCGCAAAGCGGTGGTCGTGGGTTTCGACCATTCGGAGCTTTCCCGGCATGCGGTCTGGTGGGCCGCGCGGGAAGCATCCAGCCGACGCAGGCCATTGCTGCTGGTGCACGTGTTCACGTGGCCGTTCGAGGAGGCCACGATGATTCGCCTTCCCGGCCGCGATGACATGCTGGAGCCCCTCCAGGAGAACCTGCGCCGCGAGCTCGCCGTTCTGGGCGAAGACTGCCGGCAGATCGATCCCGAGCTGGAAGTGCACTCCGACCTACTGTTCGGGGATCCGGCCGGCGAGCTGGGTGCACTGGCCGAGAAGGCCGAGCTGCTCGTGCTCGGCGGCGCCCGGGTCGATGGTGGCGGTGTGCTGGGCTCGACGTCGGCGGAGGTGCTGGCGAGCCGGTCCGGGGCACCGGTCGTCGTCGTTCGTGGTGACCACGAGCATCCTGCGCTGGAGGCGGCCCCCGTCGTCGTGGGCACCGACGGATCAGCGACCAGCAAGCTCGCCGTCGGTTTCGCCTACGACTTCGCCTCGCGCCACGGCTGCGAACTCGTGGCGGTGCACGCCTGGAGCGACCTCCCACTGGACCCCTTCGCGCGCGTGCAGGGCTGGGAGCTCCCATGGGGCGAGGTGCGCGGCGATGCCGAAGAGGTGCTCGCCGAATCCCTCGCGGGCTGGGGAGAGCACTACCCAGACGTCGAAGTGCGACGGGCGGTCACACCGGAGCAACCCGCTGAAGCGCTGCTCCGGGAAGCCCAGGAGGCGAGCCTGCTCGTCGTGGGCAGCCACGGGCGCGGTCGGCTCCGCCGGGCTTTTCTCGGTTCGGTGAGCCACGCGGTGGCGAACCGCGCACCGTGTCCCGTCGCGGTGCTACGCGCTGGGCGGTGACAACTCCGGCATGCGATGTCGTGGATCAGAATGCCTAGGTCTTGGTGCCACGGATAACCGCGATCGGGCAGGGGGCGTGGTGCAGGGCACCGGCTGCCACGGAACCCAGGAACAGGCCGTCGAAGCCGCCGCGCCCGCGGTGCCCGACGACCAGTAGCTGGGCGTCCCGGCCGGCATCGGTCAACGCCGCTACGGGGTGCCCGTGCTGCGCCACCTCGCGGGTGCGGACCTTCGGGAACTCCGCGCGCAAGGAGGCCATCAGCTCGGTGAGCGAGCGTTCGATCTCCCGCTGCACCCGCTCCCGGTCGTCGGGTGTCAGTGGCACGGCGAGCAGTCCCTCCTCGTGCCACACCTGCATGGCCACCAATTCCGCTCCGCGGCCGGCCGCTTCTTCGAAGGCGAACCGCAGCGCGGCCAGGCTGCATTCCGACCCGTCCACACCGACCACCACCGGCCCCACGGTCGTCGGAACACCTTTGCGCACCACGACCACCGGGCACGCGCCGTGGGTGGCCACCGCCGAGCTCACCCCACCCAGCAAGGCGTCGGTGAAGCCACCGTGCCCCCGTGCGCCGAGGACCACCAGCTGCGCCTTGGCGCTGTGGCGCAGCAGCTGCTCAACGGGGTGGCCGGGGACGATTTCGGTGTCGACGTCCACGTGGGGTGCTTGAGCGCGGCATTTCGCGGCGGCTTTTTGCACAGCTTTCTCCGCGTAGTCAGCGCGTGCGGGGTCGTCGTTGACGATCACCAGCCGCAAGGGTGCGCTGCGGAGGTCTGCTTCGGCCACAGCCCAGACGGCCGCCCGGACGGAGTCTTCCGAGCCGTCGACGCCCACGACGATGGACTTGTCCGATGTCGCCATCTCGCCCTCCTCATCAGCTTTCGCCGCGGACGACGGCCACCGGACACGTCGCGTAGTGGAGCAGGCCGGCGGCCACTGAGCCCAGCAGCAGTCCGGTGAATCCGCCCCGTCCCCGATGCCCGATGACCAGCAGCCGTGCTTCTTCGCTGGTGGCAGCCAGCTCGGAAACCGGGTGTCCGCGTTGCGCGACCTTTTGCACCGGCACGTTCGGATAGGCCTCTGCCCACCCGGCGAGCTGTTCGGACAGACCGCGCAGGGCTTCCGCCCGTAGGTCGAGCAGCTCGTACTCCAGCCTGGGCACGATCGGGGCGTACTCGACATCCTGCCAAACCTGCATGGCCACGAGCTCGGTGCCGTACCGGGATGCGGCGTCGAATGCGTACTGCAGGGCTGGGCGGCTGTACCGGGAGTTGTCCAGCCCGACGAGCACCGGACCGGTGTCGCGGTGGTCGCGGACCACGACTACCGGGCAGCGTGCGTGCGTCGCGACCTGGCTACTGACCGATCCCAGCAACGTTGCGCTCAGAGTGCTGCGTCCGCGTGACCCGACGACGACCAGCTGTGCGTCGCTGGACAGGTGCATCAGCACGTCGGCCGGGTGCCCGTGGACGACGGCCGGCTCGATTTTCAGTTGCGGCCAGCGGGCGACGAGTTGATCCGCTACGGCCCCGGCGGTCTCCCACGCCTCATCGTCCTGCAGGGGATTGTCGGTGACCATCACGATGCGAACCTGGTGTGCCTGCCGAAGGTCGGCTTCACGAGCGGCCCATACGGCAGCGGTAGTGGATCGCTCGGATCCGTCGACACCCGCAATGATCGGCGCGTTCGTCATTTCAGCCCCCGCAACGCAAATCCAGGCTCATCACAGAACATGAGTTTCGTGTGCCACTAAGGCATTGGCCCGGTGTCGCTCCCAGGATGCGGGACTTGCCGAGGCCCTGCATGTCGCACTCCGTCCTGCGGGCGTGACGGTGATTCGTTCGAGGTGAAAGAGCGGAAACCGACGGCCAAGGGCCGGAAGGCTCTAGTGACCGGTTGCGCAGCGGGCGAAGAGTGCGAGGGCTCGAACTGGAGGTTGTGATGGTTACGCTGAGCATCATCAAGGCCGACACCGGAGGGTTCGTCGGGCACTCGGCGGTGCACCCCGACATGCTGGCCGCCGGGCAGGATGCGCTGAGCAGCGCGGTCGCCGACGGTCTGCTGCTGGATGGCAAGGTCGGTCATTGCGGGGACGACCTGTCGTTGATCATGACCCACGAGCACGGTGCCGATGCCGAAGCCGTGCATTCCTTCGCCTGGGATGTGTTCCTCCAGACCACGGAGATCGCCAAGCGGCTCGGCCTGTACGGCGCGGGCCAGGACCTGCTTTCCGATGCGTTCAGCGGGAACCTGCGGGGGATGGGCCCGGGCTATGCGGAGCTGGAGTTCACCGAACGCCCGAGCGAACCGGTGGTGTGCTTCCTGGCCGACAAGACCGAGCCCGGCGCGTGGAACCTCCCGCTGTACAAGATGTTCGCCGACCCGTTCAACTCCGCCGGCCTGGTCATCAACGCGAAGATGCACGCGGGGTTCCGGTTCGAGGTCTACGACCTGTACGAGAAGAAGCGGATCTGGTTCGACTGCCCGCGCGAGCTCTACGAGATGCTGATGTTCATCGGCGCCCCGGCCCGGTATGTGATCCACTCCGTGGAGTCCAAGACCCTGCATGAACAGGCGGTGGCGACCTCCACGCAACGGTTGTCCCTGATCGCGGGCAAGTACGTCGGCAAGGACGACCCGGTGATGATCGTGCGCTGCCAGTCCGGGCTACCCGCCCTTGGCGAGGTGCTGGAGCCGTTCGCCTTCGCCTACACCGCGGGCGGGTGCATGCGCGGATCGCACCATGCGCCGATGATGCCGGTCCGCGTCGCCGACGCCCACCCGGCACGGTTCGACGGACCGCCCCGCGTGGTCGCACTGGGATTCCAGGTGCATCAGGGCAAGCTGATCGGGCCACGGGACCTGTTCGACGACCCGTCGTCCGACCGCGCCAGGGCGCAGACCAACGAGGTGATGGACTACCTCCGCCGTCACGGACCGTTCGAACCGCACCGGCTTCCCCTGGAGGACCTGGAGTACACCACCATGGCGGACCTGGAGAAGCGCCTGGCCGACCGGTGGCAACCGATGCCCGAAGCCGCTGTCCCGGCCCCGCGCTGACGCGGGTAGCCGATTGTCGTGGCATCGCGCGGTTTCCGGGGTAGTGGGCGCTTCGCCTCGCCGACCGGCTCCGGAGCGTCCGATGCAGCCGCAGGTCCCCACAGCCTTCCGGCACAGGACGTCGTGCGATCGCTGCACACCGACCCCCAGCGCGGGCTGACCGAGCTGGAAGTGGGTCGGCGCCTGGAGCGGTATGGCCCGAATGTGCTGCCCCGAGCGGGTTCGGCAGGCCCATTCATCCGGCTCCTGCGGCAGCTCAACCACCCGTTGATCTATGTGCTGCTCGTCGCCGGGGCAGGCGCGTTGGCGTTCGGCGAAGGCGTCGACGCGAGCGTGATCTTCGGCGTCGTGCTGGTGAACATGCTCGTCGGCTTCGTGCAGGAATCGAAGGCCGAAGCGGCGCTGGACAAGCTGCAGGTGATGGTGCGCTTTCGCGACGGCCGTGAGCGCACGGTGCCATCCGACAACCTCGTGCCCGGTGATGTGGTGCTGGTCGATGCGGGCGACAAAGTGCCGGCGGATCTCCGCCTGATCCGGCCGACCAATCTACGCGTCGACGAATCGGCACTGACCGGCGAATCCGTCCCGGTGCTCAAGGAGGCGGCCGAGTTGTCGACGGCGACGCCGGTGGCTGATCGCCGCAACATGCTGTACTCGGGCACGCTCGTCGCTACCGGAGCCGGGTTGGGCATCGCGGTGGCCACCGGGGCGGACACCGAGCTGGGCAACATTCACCGACTGGTCGCTTCGGCTGAGGAACTGGCCACTCCGTTGACGCGGAAACTGTCCTGGTTCAGCAAAGTGCTCACCGCGGTCGTCCTCGCGCTGGCTGCGGTGACGTTCGCTATCGGGGTGGCTCGCGGGCAGGGCGTGGGGGGAGATGTTCACTGCGGCGGTGGCACTGGCCGTCGGGGCGATCCCGGAGGGGCTCCCGGCCGCGGTCACCATCACCTTGGCCATCGGGGTGGGACGCATGGCCAGCAGGCGAGCGGTGATCCGTCGGTTGCCCGCGATGGAGACGTTGGGCAGCACGACCGTGATCGGCTCGGACAAGACCGGCACCCTCACGGAGAACCAGATGACCGTCCGGGTGGTGTGGACGCCGGACGGTCGGTTCGACGCGACCGGTTCCGGGTACTGGGCCGACGGCGAGATCCTCGACAGCTCAGGACGAGCCGGCAACGCACACGCCGGAGCATTGCACTGGTGCCTGCTCGCGGGCGCAGCGTGCAACGACGCAGCACTCGTGCACCGGGACGGCCGCCCAGGAGTGGTCGGCGATCCCACCGAGGACGCCCTGCTGGTGGTCGCCCGCAAGGCAGGGCTGGACCTGGAACGGGACGTCGCGGCGGCATTGCCACGCCTTGCTGCGCTGCCGTTCAGCTCGGAACGGCAGTACATGGCCACCTTGCACGCCGTGCCCCGTCAGGTTCGGCGAGTGCTGCTGGCCAAAGGCGCGGTCGAACGCATCCTGACGCTGTGCACGAAGGAGATGTCCGCCGATGGCTCACTGCGGCCGGTGGACCGGGACGCTGTTCTGGCTGCTGCCGAAAATCTCGCCAGGGCTGGGCTTCGAGTTCTGGCGATGGCGATGAAACGGGTCTGCGCAACGGAGCAGTTCGATGGATCGTCGATGTCCACGCCGTTGGCCTTCACCGGATTGCAGGCGATGTTCGACCCACCCCGGCGGGATGCTGCGGCCGCGGTGCGCGCCTGCCATGGTGCCGGTGTCGCGTCAAGATGATCACGGGTGACCATGCCGCCACCGCCACTGCGATTGCCAGCGATCTCGGCCTGCTCGACCACGACGGTGACGTGCTCACCGGATCCGATCTGACCGAGCTGCCTGCCGGGGAGTTGCCGGGTCTGGTGGATCGAGCAGCGGTGTTCGCCCGCGTGTCGCCCGAGCAGAAGCTCAGATTGGTCGAGGCATTCCAAGCCAGCGGTCACGTCGTGGCCATGACCGGTGACGGGGTCAACGATGCACCGGCCCTGCGGCGGGCCGATATCGGCGTCGCCATGGGTCGCAGCGGCACCGATGTGGCCAAGGATGCTGCCGACATGGTGCTCACCGACGACGACTTCGCCACGATCGAAGCGGCCGTGGAGGAAGGTCGCGGTGTCTTCGACAACCTCACCAAGTTCATCGTGTGGACGCTGCCGACGAACATGGCCGAGGGGTTCGTGATCCTCGTGGCCATCGCCCTCGGCGCGGCGCTGCCGATCTTGCCGACGCAGATCTTGTGGATCAACATGACCACCGCCGTCGCCCTCGGGCTGATGCTCGCCTTCGAACCCAAGGAAGCCGACAGCATGCAGCGCCCACCGCGCGATCCCGCAAGCCGTTGCTGACTCGCCCGCTGGTGCTGCGGATCCTGCTGGTGTCGGTGTTGTTGGTCGGAGGTTCGTGGTGGTTGTTCTCCTGGGAACTGGCGAGTGGCGCGACGCTTGCCGAAGCCCGCACCGCTGCGGTGAACCTGTTCGTCGCGGTCGAACTGGTCTGCCTCTTCAACTGCCGGTCGCTGACTCGTCCAATGTGGAGCATCGGCGTGTTCAGCAACCGGTGGATCCTTGGTGGTGTGGCCGTGCAGGCAGTGGGGCAACTCGCGATCACCTACCTGCCGGTGTTCAACGGCCTGTTCCACACCGCACCCATCACGACTGACGTCTGGCTTCGGATCCTCGGTCTAGCCCTGCTGGCCTGGCTCATCGTCGCCGCCGACAAACGACTGCGCAAGCGCCTCATCTAGCCACCGCGGTTCCGCCGCTAGCTAGCTGTGAAGGTGCGCGGGCTCGCCGGTCATTTGTTCGACGTCGATTTCGGCGCTCTTGAGCAAGCGGTGCGCCAGGTCGTACAACGCCCGGGCGGCCGCCAACTCATCCCCGATTTCCGGCACGTCCTGATCCTCCGGATTGCGCCGGGCCGCACCTTTGCCGCGGAGGTCGGTCGCGTCTCGCGTGTGCAGTCGCGCTTCGGCGTGCGTGTGGTCGGCATCCTCGTAGAGATCGATGTCGACGGTCCAGCGTTGTGTCGACGTCATGTCAGGCTCCTCGCTACTCGGTCTGAAGCTTCCAGCCGTCGAGCAGGAGCAGCGCCCCGGCCAGCGCCCCGGTCGCGAAAAAACCCGCGCCATCACCGAGGAACAGGCAAAGTACGGCAAGGCCTGCCGACGTGATCCCAAGCGCCCTTCGAGCCGACAGCCATGCGCGGAAACGGGTGAGCGGACGGACGTCGGTGATTTTCCGCGCGAACGCCGGGTCTTCGGCGTTCAGGTGCCGCTCGATCTCGTCGAGGAGGCGGCGTTCGTATCGTCGAAGCATGGCTCCCTCCGGAGGTCGACCGGCCTGCTGGGGCAAGCATCGCCAAGCGCGAGTCCGGACGAACAGAGCCCATTGGCATCTCTCCACGCGTGGCGAGTCATCGGCGTCGAGTTCCGGTGCGCCGCAGTCAACGTGGGTACCGTGTGGACGCCGTCGTCGAGCGTCGATGCTCAGCGGACTATGGCCACAGGGCAGGGCGCGTAGTGCGCTACGGCGTGGCTGACCGAACCGAGCAGGGTGGAGCGGATGATTCCGCGTCCCCGAGTGCCGACCACGAGGAGATCGGCGTCGACCGCAGAGGTGAGCAGGGCTTCGGTCGGACCTTCGGTAGTGGTCACGTTCTGGTGCACGACAACGTCTGGATAGCGGTCCCTCCAGCCCGCCACGGATTCGGCCAGAACCCGGCGGCAGTCATCGACGACGTCGGAGTCGGAGGCCCACTCCCGGTTCGGGCGCAGGGCGTCAGACGGTTCCTCGGCGAACGCCAGCATGGCGGTCAATTCAACGTGGTGGCGGGAAGCGAAGTCGTAGGCGAAGCCGACCGCCCGCTGGCTGGCTTCGGAGCCGTCCACCCCTACGACGACGCGTTCGAAACCAGCAGGAGGTCGCGCCAAGGCAGGCTCGCGCTCGCCGCGTACGACGATGACCGGGACGTGCGCGGTGCGCACCAGTTCGCTGGCGGTTGAACCGAGCAGGACCCGGTGAACCGGGCTCGGTCTGGGCGGGCCCAGCACGAGGACGCTCGCATGCGTGGCTGAGTCCAGCAGCACGCTCGCCGGATGTCCCATGCGCGCCGCTGTCCGCACCGACAGGCCGGGAAGCTGTCGGCGGCATTCCGCAGCCATGTCCGCCACTGCGCGCTCGGCGGAGCTGCGCAGGGGCGCGATGGTGACGGTTTCGGTGGGGAGGTGGATGCGGGTCAGCTCCTCGAGCGGGACGGAGATGGCGTGCACCAGCAGCAAGGGCTGCCCGCGGGTGACGGCCTCGAGCGCAGCCCACCACACGGCCCGTCGGGATTCGGCTGAGGCATCGAATCCGACGACGACCGCGCTGGACTGGAGCATCGGCATCGCGATCAACCTCCTGGCACGACCTTCCGGTGCAAGCGCCACCCGGGCAATTCAGGCGCCCAGCTGGAGCGGCACGCGGGTTCTGGTGGGTCTTCTGGATGATCGGGAGTCAACCGGGAACCACTGCGACTGGGCACGGCGCGTGGTGCAGTACGCCCCGGGCCACCGATCCGATCAGCAGTCCGGTGAACCCACCGCGGCCGCGGTGGCCGACGACCAGCAGTTGCGCGTGCTCGGCGGCCTCGTGCAATGCCTGTACCGGAGGGATGTTCGACACCACCTGGCGCACGACCACCTCCGGGTAGGACGCGGTCAGAGGCGACAGCTGTTCGGTGAGTTGCTGTTTGGCGTGGGCCAGAAGTTCGTCGCGATCCGGGTGGTCGTAGGGACCTGGGATGAAGTAGGCGTTCGGCAGCGCCTGCAATGCGACCAGCTCGCTGCGCCTGCGGTTCGCGATCTCGAACGCGAATCGCAACGCCGGCCGGCATCCGGGGGAGCCGTCGACACCGGCGACGACCGGGCCCGGCAGATCCGCACCGCCGCTCGGTACGACGACCACCGGGGACGAGGCGTGCGTGGCGACCGCGGCGCTGGTCGAACCGAGCAACGTGTCCCGGAACGCGCCTTGTCCTCGGGATCCCACCACGACGAGCCGCGCGGAATCCGATCGGTGCACCAGTTCTTCGGCGGGGTGGCCGTAGGTGACCTCCTCGGAGATTTCGAGCTCGGTCACGGCCTCCTGGCAGCGGCTGCCGATGTCGCGCACCACTTCCTCGGCGTACGGCTTTCGGATGGGGTCGTTGTTGACCAGGACCAGGAGCAGCGGTGCCGACAGGAGTCGCGCTTCGCCCGCAGCCCACAACGCCGCCTGCATGGACGATTCGGAGCCGTCGACGCCGGCCACGATGGGCTGTTTCGCTCGCGTCATGCCTCGCGCCTTCCGCGATGGTCGTGCCACAACGCCGACCACGCTGCCAACCACGGTCGCCGTGCGGATAGGGCCGATCGGCCCTGGAGCCCGGCAACCTCGTTACGAATAAGGTGAGGCTTGCCTGAGTTCTTCCTTGTTGAAGGAATTTGCGAATGTTGTTCGGAAATGCGTTGATCGGACTGCGGGAAGGGCTGGAGGCCGTTCTCGCCTCGTCGAGCTGGCCGCGCAGCTGGGCGGCCAGGGTTCGGCTGGCGCGGCGCATCCATGGCGTCGGCGACGCGGTCGAGCCGGTCCGAGGTGAGAACGACGTCGGCGGCCTCCGATGACGCGGTCGCGCCGCGTGCGCCCATCGCGATCCCGACCGTCGCCGCTGCCAGGGCGGGGGCGTCGTTGACGCCGTCGCCGACCATGATGGTGGTCGCCGTTTCGCTTTCATCGCGGACGCGCGCGACCTTCTCCGCGGGGGTCTGCTCCGCGTGCACCCAGTCCAATCCCAGCACCCGGGCGGGTTCGGTGCGGTCGCCGGTGAGCATGACCAGGCGGCGCAGCCCGGCTTTCCGCAACCGTCTGAGGGTCCTGGGGGCGTCCCGGCGCAGAGGATCGCGCAGCAGCACGGCGCCCCGGAGTTCGCCTTCGAAGCTGACCCAGGCGATGGCGGCGGCGTCGAGCATGGCTCGGTTCAGCACGGCGTCGGTCCAGCGGGGCCTGCTTTCGGGCAGTGCGAGTTTGCCGACTTCGACGCGTTTGCCGTCGACGATGCCCGTCATTCCTCGGCCAGGTTGTTCCGACGCGTCGCGCGGTGGGGTCAGCGTGAGCTGCTGTCGGCGAGCGTGCGCGACGATGGCTTCGGCGAGGATGTGCGGGGACGCTTGGTCCAGCGAGGCGGCCAGCCGGAGCACCTCCTCCGCGTCGACCACCGGGGCGGCGATGACATCGACGACGGTTGGGCGTCCTGCAGTCAGGGTGCCGGTCTTGTCCATGATCCCGGTGGTGGCGTGGCCGAGGTTCTCCAGCGCCGTGCCGTCGCGGATGATCACCCCGATCCGGGAGGCTCGGGACATGCCGGACACGACGGCCACCGGGACCGCCAGCAGCAGCGGGCAGGGCGTGGCGACCACCAACACGGCGACCGCGCCGACCGGGGAGCCCGTGATCAGCCCACGCGGCGCCGGCCAGGAGCAAGGCCAGGGGCAGGAACCACGCCGCGTACCTGTCGGCGAGCCGGACGACGGGTGCCCGCTCTGCACCGGCCTGCCGTGCCAACCGCACGATCCCGGCGTACGTGCTCTCTTCGGCGACGGCACTGACCCGCAGGTCGAAGGCTGGCCCTGCGTTGACGCCGCCGCTGCGCACGGGCTCTCCGGCAACCCGCTCGATGTGGGCGGACTCGCCGGTCAGCACCGCCTCGTCGAGGACTGCGACACCGCCGCCGACGCAGCCGTCCACCGGCACGACCTCGCCGGGGCTCACCAGCAGCAGGTCACCGGCGCGCACCTGGTCCACGGCAACCGTTTCGAGCGCATCACCTGTGTACCGATGTGCGAAGCGGGGCGCGTGTTCCAGCAACGCGCGCAGGTCGTGGGAGGCCCGGCGCTGCGCTGCGGAGTCCAGAGCCTGCCCGGAGGTCAGCATGACCGCGATCAGCGATCCGGCGAGGTACTCGTGAACCATGAGAGTGCCGCCGAGCGAGAGCACGGCGATGAGGTCGACCCCGGTGCGGCCGCGCCACAACGCGAGAGCCATCCACGCCAGCGCGGGCACGATGGCGACCGCGGTTCCGGCCATCCACGCCGCATCCGCCGTCCCGGTAGCGCCCACCGCCCAGGCGATGACGCCGATCAGCAACGCACTCGTCGTGACAGCGAGGAGGGCCGGCTCGAACCAAGGCCGAAGGCCGTGTGCGGCGTGCTGCTGCGCTGAGCGTGGTTCGGACATGACCGGCATACCCCCGCGGTCAGGCCTACCCCGCGCGGCACGCAACCACACCTGAGCCGGGTGACGCAAAGCACCGTGACCGAGTGACGAAGGACCTGCTCAGAGGGCTGTCAACGGCCCGCATGCTGAAAGCGGATCCGGGGAATGCGCCCGGTTTGATCGTTCGCGAGGAGAATAGCTGATGGACCAGGTTGGCGTTGTTGCGGCGCCGTTGCACGGGGCTGCTCTGGACAGGGCGACGCGGTCCCGGCAAGACCTGCTTGCCGCGGTGCCGTTGCACGAGCTCATCCCGGAGCCGCGCGAATCGGTGGGTGGCATGCGGTTGGTGGTCAGTCGCGGGCCTGCGGCGGGGGCCGAGTTCGCGATCAGCGCGGCGCTGACGTTGGTCGGGCGGCACCGCGACTGCGACATCGTGATCGACGATGTGACCGTGTCCCGGTACCACGCCGAACTGGCGGTGCACGACGGCCGGTGCGTCCTGGTGGACGGCGGATCCCTCAACGGCACCTACGTCAACCGGCGTTCCGTGGAGTCGGCGGAGCTGGCCGACGGTGACGAGATCTGGATTGGGAAGATGCGGTTCACCTTCCGCGCCGGCGACGGGGAGGCTGGCGGCATCACGACCAAGCGGTGAGGACTCCACTGCGGAGCCCACTGATGAGTCCACTGTGGTGGTTCGCGGTGGCCCGCATCGCCCCAACAGCTACCCGGCCCGATGCGGTAGCTCGCTGCCATCGCCGAGCCCCGTGCGCGGCGGACGATCTTACTCGCCGCCCTTTTGTATGTATGAGCGTACGAATTCCGCTGCGTTCTCCTCCAGGACGTCGTCGATCTCGTCCAGCATTGCTTCCGTGTTGTCCTCGAGCTTGTCCCGCCGATCCTGACCGGAGGGTGTTGGATCGGTTGGCTCATCGTCGTCATGACGGCCGTGGCGTTGCGGCTTTTCCTGGCGCATCCTCTGCCTCCCCGCAGGTGGGCCCTAGGCGGTGCTTCTGGAAGCTGGCTGCTCGTGGACCGAGCGGGCCGAAGGCCGTAGGCAAGTGTCACGAGATCTGATTGCGGCCATCTAGGGCCCAACGGCCTCTTCTCGCAATCCTGGCGTCCATCGAGCTTCCCTTGATGCCGATCGGCACGGTTGCGTTCCTCTGCTTGGCGGCAGTGCTGGGAGCCGGTGCGGGTGCCGTGTTCGCGTTGGTCGGAAGGCTCGCGCCGGCGGGCAAGGTCGGAGCGGTGACCGGCGTTGTGGGGGCTGCCGGTGGTCTGGGTGGTTTCTTCCCGCCTCTGGTGATGGGTTCGATCTACGGGGCCGTGGGTGATTACACCTTCGGGCTGGTGCTGCTGGCGGCAACAGCGTTGCTGTGTGCACTCCTGGCCTATACCGCGTTGCGGCGCAGGGCCGCTGAACAGGATTAGCCGGCGGGGTCGGCGTGCGCAACCGGCATGGAGTGGCGGATCGTGCTGGATCCTGGCTCCCGCTGCGATCCTCTCCAGCGGCCGTTGTTCAGGGGGCGAACGTAGTCGGGTCGGCGCCGCGCGTTGGGCGTTCGAGGGAGAAGCGGGCGGTTTCGCCGGGGCCCAGGCAGACCGTTCGAGAGCCGCAGGTGCAGGTGATGGGGAGCCGCTTCTTGCCCGGTGTGGTGCGGATGGTGGCGGTGCGGCCGGTGACCTTGATGGTGACGGGTTGCCCCTGGTAGTGGATGGACAACTCCAGCGGGCCGAGTTCGGTGGGCCATAGCGGGTTGAGGCGGAGGGAGTCGTCGCGGATCTCGATGCCGGCGAAGCAGCGTTGCAGGAGGTCGATGCTGCCGGCCATGGCGGCGAGGTGGATGCCTTCGCTGGTGGTGCCGTGCTGGGTGTCGTGGAGGTCGCTGGCCAGTACGCGGTCGAAGAACTCCATTGCTTGGTGTCGGCGGCTGCGGGCGAGCACCCAGGCGTGCACGACGGCGCTGAGGGTGGAACCGTGGCAGGTGCGCTGCTGGTAGTACTCGATGTTCCTGGGGATCGTCTCCGGCGGCATGGGGTAGCCGAGCCTGCCGAGGATGTCTTCGAGTTCTTCGGCGGATAGCAGGTAGAACAGCATCAGCACGTCGGCTTGCTTGGACGCCTGGTAGCGGTTGGGGTCGTCGTCCTCCGCCTCCAGGATGCGGTCGAGGCGCTGGATGTCGCCGTAGCGCTGCCGATAGGCGTCCCAGTCGAGTTCGGCCAGCCGGTCGTAGCCGTCGAACTGGCTGATGATCCCATCGCCGTGGAACGGCACGAACATGCGTTGCGAGATCCGCTTCCAGCGGTCGATCTCGGCGTGGCGGATCTCCAGGGCGTCGATGAGTTCTCCGCGCCGCTGGTCGGGCAGTTCGTGGAGGACGTGCACGGCGGTGCGGCACAGCCAGGCGGTCATGACGTTGGTGTAGGCGTTGTTGTCGATTCCTGGCCGATCCCGCCCGGGGTAGGCGGTGTGGTACTCGTCGGGCCCCACGACACCGAGGATGGCGTACCGGTCGCGGCTGCGGTCGTAGTGCGTGAGGGAGGAGAAGAACCGCGCGATTTCCAGGATCATCTCGGCCCCGAAGTCGCTGAGGAACTCCTCGTCCCCGCTGGCCTGGTAGTAGTGCCAGGCGTTGTATGCGATGGCGATCCCGATGTGCCGCTGGAGGTGCGTGTGGTCGGGCAGCCAGTTGCCCGAGCGGGGGTTGAGGTGCAGGCGCTGGCTTTCTTCCCGGCCGTTGCTGCCGCTTTGCCAGGGGAACATCGCACCAGAGAATCCCGCGTCATGGGCCGCCTTCCGCGCCTGTGGCAGTCGGCGGCAGCGGTACGTGAGCAGAGCACGGGCCAGCCGCGGCATGCGCAGGTTGAGGGTGGGCAGGACGAACAGTTCGTCCCAGAAGATGTGGCCGCGGTAGGCCTCGCCATGCAACCCGCGCGCCGGCACACCGGCGTCGAGGTCGGCGGTGTTCGGCGAGATGGTCTGCAACAGGTGGAACAGGTGAAGGTGCACGGCCTCTTGCGCGCCATCGCTCATCGATAGTCCATAGTGGAAACGGTGGTGCAGACGTGCCCACGCCAGGCTGTGCGATCGGGTCAGTTCGTCGAATCCGGCGGCGTCGCGCACGTCGTTGACGGCTTCCGTGACGGGTTCGGTGCTGGCGCGGTCCAGCGAGGTGTGCAGCGAGACGATCTTCTCCACCCGCACTTCGGCATGCTGCGCGACGTCCAGCGCCAGGTCGTGGGCGATCAGGTCGTCCTGCCTGATCAGGGACTGGTCGACGGCGACGAGCTCGCCGTCCACGAACACCCGGAACCGCGCGGCTTCGGCGATGCGGATGCGGGACTGGGACGTTCGTGCGTGCAGGACGGTGATGTTCGGTGCGACTTCGAAGGTCTGGTGGTCGACGAGGTGGTGTCCCTCGAGGTCTCGGTAGCGGGCGACGCCGCAGTTGGTCACGCGGCCGTCGATGCCGCAGCGGAACGTGATCGTGCCTGACCAGTCCTCGGCGACGAGCGTGGTTTCCAGGCCGGCGAGGTGTGGTCGGGACATGTGCACGAACCGGCGCTGCACTACGCGCGTCGTCCGTGCCTGCCGATCGCGGAAGCGCAACCGGCGGACCAGGATGCCGCGTTCGAGGTCGAGTTCCTGGTCGTGGTGGAGCACTTCGACCTGCGCCAGGTCGAACCACGAGCCGTCGTCGATGCGGAAGGTCAACAGCAACCAGTTCGGCATGTTCACCAGCGCCTCGTTCTCCACTTCGTGACCAGCGACGGTCGTGGTGAGCCGGTTGTAGCAGCCGGCTACGTAGGTGCCGGGATAGTGCGCGCCGTCGGCACGGGATTCCGGTGCGGCCCCGCGCGTGGCGAAATACCCGTTGCCCAGCGTGCACAACGCTTCCCGGCGACCTTCATCACCGGGGTCGAAGTCGCGGAAGCCGAACAGCCAGGGATTCATGCGGTCTCCGCCAAGGACGCGAAGCGGGCGAGCAGCGCGATCAGCGAGCGCGGGTCGTCGACGGAATAGTGGGCCCAGGTCAGGCGGTCGCCGTGTTCGGCGCTGCGCACGACGAGGCCGATGCCGTCCTCGTGGATCTCGCGCAGGGCGTCCTCGTCGGTGTAGTCGTCACCGGCGAAAACGGGAACGACGGCGGTGCCCGACAGCCCCATGCGATCCAGCAGCCAGCGCAGCGCCCGGCCCTTGTTCCAGTCGATGTCCGGCAGCAGCTCGACCACGCGACGTCCCTGCGCTGTGCGGAGCGAGGGGAACGCGCCGCCGATGCGGTCCACAGTGGATATCACGTGGTCGACGTCGTCCGGTCGGACGTTGCGGTAATGCACCGCAAGGGCGAACCGCTTGCGGTCGACACGGGCCCCGGGGACAGGTTCCAGTTCGCTGGAAAGGAGACGCTCGGCGTCGTCGAGATCAGGCAGCGCCGAGTCACCAGCTTGCTGCGTGATCGGCGCGTCGTCGGGACCGGCGAGTTCGAATCCGTGGCTCCCCGCGTACCACAGGCCGTCGATGCGGACACGACGGCGCACGTCCTGCAGGTCTCGGCCGCTCAGTATCGCCACGGGGCAGTTCCGGGCGAGCCGCTGCAGGACCTCCCTGGCCTTCAACGGCATGGTGACCTTGGTGGGGTCGTCGCGGATTGGGGCGAGGGTGCCGTCGAAGTCCAGCAGCAGCACGGGTCGGCGACCCTGCAGGCGGTCGGCGATCTCGTCCCATCGGTCGAGTCCGTCGGGGACCTCGGACAGCCGTCGCTCGGCGGATTCTGCGACGGAAACGTCGCTGAGCGCGGACACGACGGCGTCGGCACCCGCTTCCATCAGTCGGCTCGGCGGGCCGGTTCGGGCAACCCCGATGACGAGGCCGAAACCTCCGATCCTGGCGGCCTGGACCCCGGCTTGGGCGTCTTCGACGACCACGGACGCCGAGGCCGGCGTGTCGAGCCGCCGCGCCGCTTCAAGGAAGACCGCGGGATCGGGTTTGCCGGGCAACCCCAGTTCGTCGGCGAGCACACCGTCGACGCGGACGTCGAACAGCTGTGCCGCACCGGCCTGCTCCAGCACCCGGGCGCAGTTGCGGCTGGCGGAGATGACCGCGGTCCGGATGCCGTGGCGGCGCAGCGAGCCGATCAGCGGCTCGGCGTCGCCGAACAGCAGCGCGCCCGTCGAGGCAAGCGCATCGCGGAAGTATCGGTCCTTGAGCTTTCCGAGCCCGTGCCCGGTTTCCAGGCTGATGTCGTCGTCCGCGCTGCCGCGCGGCAGCGTGATGCCGCGCGAGCCCAGGAAGTCCAGCACCCCGTCCACCCGCGGTTTGCCGTCCACGTACTGGGTGTAATCGGCGTCGCTGAACGGCCGGTGATCTTCCCCTGGCGTGCGCGTGCGGTCCGCCAGGTACCGGTCGAACAGCCGTTTCCACGCGGCAGAGTGCACTGAGGCGGTATCGGTGATCACCCCGTCCATGTCGAACAGCACCGCACGGTGATGGCAAGGATCGATGTTCGTGGTGACCATGCCGACTCCGGTTTTCCGCACCGCCCAGGCCGTGGGTGGCACGAGTGCCACGTGCTCGTCGGGTACCCGGGCGGCTGCACGAATCCACCGCCGAGGCGAGGTGACCACCAGGCGCGCTCATCCGGTGAGTGCGATACCTGTCGCCACGGCGACGGCCGGGAGGACCAGCAGCGCCGCCAGGCGCGCAGCGAAGCGCGGCCCGCCCGCCGCGGCGGCGAGGACGAGCTTGATCAGGGTGTTGCTCAGCAGGGCGGCTCCGACGCCCAGCACGGCGACGCCGGTGGGAATGACGGTGCTGGCCAGCGTGGCGGTTGCGACGGCGGTGGTGTGGGTGTCGGCGAGGCCGCCGATGAAGGCGGCGGCGAGGACGCCCCGCCCGCCGAGCAGATCGGCGGCTGCGCGGGTGACCAGCAGGAGCAGGACCAGCAGGAGTGTCAGGGAGAGCGTGATCCGCAGGGACAGCGGTCGCTGGAATCCGGGCGTCTTGCGAGCCTCCGCGGCGGCGTCCTCGTCCCGGCTCGATTCGGCGGTGCGGGGTTCGGCTCGGCTCGACCGCCAGGTGAGCCAGCCTGCCTCGGCCAGCAGCACGAGCACACCGGCAATCGCTGCGGGAAGCAGCCGGACGGCCACCGGTGGACTGGCGACCGCGGTGACTGCGATGAGTTGGACGAGTGTCGCCACACTCGCGGCCAGCACTGCGGGCAGCACCGCTACCTGGACTCCCCGGACGGATCGGCGAGCGAGGACGACGGTGGTCGCTGAGGCGGACACGAAGCCACCGAGGAATCCGACGACGAGCAATCCTTGGCGTTCGCCGAGTGCCCGGGCGGACACGTACCCGGCCCAGCCGATGACGGTGATCGCGATGACCAGCAACCAGATCCTGGACGGGTTGAGCACTCCGTAGGGGCCGAGCGGTTGGTCGGGGAGCAGGGGGTAGATCACGAAGGCCACGACGAACAACCGGATGGCGTCGGCGATGTCCTCGTCGGTGACCAGCCGGGTCGCGAAGCGGTGCAGCGGCCGTTTCGCGGCCAGCAGCGCCACTATGGCGACAGCGATCGGCACGGCCCAGGTCGGCTGGGTCCAGGCCAGCGCGCCGAGCAGGACAGTGGCGATCGCGGCCACTTCGGTCGTGGCGCCGACGTCGGTTTCGGCGGAGGCGCGTGCGGTGAGCACGTACCAGGCGATGACCAGCACGCTCGCGGCGCTGACCGTGACGATCAGCACGGCCGGGCCCAGTGCCGCGGCGATCGCGCCCGCCACGCCCAGCAGCGAGAAGGTCCTGGATCCAGCCGGGCGGAACTTCTCGCCGGCGATGCTGTGCTCCCGCTCCAGGCCCAGCAGCAGTCCGATCGCCAGGGCGGTGGCGAAGTGAACGAGCGCGGTTGTCGTGTCCAATGGCGGAGGTTCCTTGTCGCCGGTCGCCTCGGGGAGGTGGCGCACCGCCGGTGCCCGAAGGCCGTTGGCATCGCAGGATCTACCTCAGTGCTGCCACCACACCACCTCGCCTGCCGGCCGTTGTCACCCGCCAGCATTCGCATCACGATTGCCCGCCGCATAGGGGCGTTGGTCGATGACTGCGGCGTGGACGATTCGGGCCGGTGTGCGATCTCGGGGCCCGGCGGGTAGACCCGGCTTTGACTGTTGGGCTGGGATATCGGGGGAGTCATGAGCGAGCGCGAACCGCGGGTCGTCGTCGGGGTGGATGGCTCGCCGGGCTCGCGAGCGGCGTTGCGATGGGCGGTGCGTTACGCGGAGCAGTGCGGTGGTGAGATCACCGCGTTGATGGCGTGGTCCGCTCCGGTGTTCGTCGAGGCCATGCCAATGCCGCCGATCGTTTCGGATGACGAGTCGAGGGCACGTGCGGAATGGGAGCTCCGGAAGGCCGTTGACGAAACCACGGCCCTGTTGGCGACGTCAGCACGCGTTCGTCGTGAGGTGGTTCGCGGCCATGCAGCACGAGCCCTGCTGGATCGAGCCCGGGGTGCGGACCTCCTGGTGGTGGGAAGTCGTGGTCATGGTGGATTCGGCGGGGTGCTCCTGGGATCGGTGAGCATGCACTGCGTGAGCCATGCGCACTGCCCGGTGGTCGTTGTTCACCCTGACGATGGATGACCGGAGCTCACGGGTCGCGTCGCGTTCGAGTGGCTGCGCCGGAACCGAGGAGCCGAAACCTCCGCGTCCGAATGCGGCGAGCCGTCGACGCCTGTCACGACGGGACGAGGCGTTGTCATCGCAGGCCCTCTCGTTGTCAGTCCGCGTGGTCGTCCAGGAGGTCGTGGAGCAGTTCGTGAACCGGGCGTCTGCCCGTCGGTGATGGTCCACGCGCGGTGGTGGGCCAGCCGATCCGGAGTGCGACCTGCGGATAGCCCGCGTCGGCCAGCACTTCGCGGCGAACCGCGTTGCGGGTTTGTTCGATTTCGAAGGCCTCGCTGAGCGGACTGCTGGCCAGGCCTTCCAATTCCGCAGTGCACAGAACAGCGCTGATGGCTTCGCCCGCGATCAGGTGCGCCGCCGGGTCATCCGTGGACGTGCTGACCAGGAGGATGCATCCGGCGTGCTGCGCGGATCCGGTTTCTTCATGGGCTATCGCAACGCGCCCGAAGTCGCGCAAAACGATGTCGCCGTACTGCGCGCCGGGTTGCGGCGCTGCGGGCTCTGGCACGCCCACGGCCGTCCCTTCGCTCAACCCGGTCCACGCGGCGAGTTCGGCTCGGTAGTCCTCTTGAGCGCCGTGTAGCGCTGCCGCTTTCGCAAACGCCCGAGCCAGGGCGTACCGGTCATCGCCTTCAGCCACCAAGACCTTCGCACCGACCTCTTCGCCGGCCAGAACGAGCTCATCGAGAATGCGGCTGGGCACCGCCTCCGGTGCGTATTGGCGACGATCGGTTCGCCTCCTCCCGGCTGCGCCGGCAAGAGCCACCTCGGCCTGGGAAGGATCCGCAGAACCAACGATGTCAATCGTCGCCAGCTGATCTGGTGCTGCTGGGTCGGGCAATCGGCGGACGCGGGCCTGCCGGCCAAGAGCCCTCAGGGCGAGGACCGCGTGATGTACCGCGGCCCCGCAGCTGATCGTCAACTCCCGGAAAACGGGATCGGTGACCGGCAACCCACGAGACCTATCGAGCAGCAGGTGCAATAACTCGGTGCCGATCTGCCACCGCCACGGCTGAACGTTGAACAGCGACGGTGCACGTGTAGCGAGCGCGACAGCTGCCTCCAGCACGTCGCGATCGGAGCCTTCGTACAGCGAGCACACCTGCGGCCGCCGGAACTACCTACCGCGAGGGCTACTTCCCGACACGTGCGACGGGAATTTCCTTGCGTGCTTCGGTTTCTCGTCGTGGCATGTGGATGGTCAGGATTCCCGCTTCGTACTCGGCCTTGATGTCTTCGGTGTTGCAGCTGGTCGGCAGCAGCAGGGTGCGGCTGAAGGTGCCGTAGTGGAACTCGCTGTGCCGGTCGGTGCGTTCTTCGTGCTTGCGTTCGGCGTTGATCTTGAGCTGGTTGCCTTCGACGTTGATGTGGATGTCCTTCTCCGGGTCCACGCCGGGCAGCTCGCAGCGGACCACGAACTCGCCCTTGTCGGCGTAGGTTTCCACCCGCATCGCGTGCCGTTCCCCGAACGGCCACTCGGTTTCGAACATCTGGAAGATGTCGGGCAAGCCCATTCCCGGCCTCGGCAACAAGCTGGTCATGATTTCCTCCAAGCTAGCCGATCCCCGGTTTCTTCACTGTCGGCGTGAGCGCCGACGAGTGCTAGGGCCGGTCGGCCCCGTTATCGGCTGACGTGAACGTGGTACCCACGCGGCAGCGAGCCGGAAACCGGTGACCCTGTCCGCGATGCGCCAGCATTGGCCGTGGGGGTGGGCGTGATGGCTGGAAGGGCAGTTCCGTCGCAGGAGACGGTCCGTTCGGCGCTGGCGCTGGCGTGCCGGGCGCCGTCGGTGCACAACAGCCAACCGTGGCGGTGGAAGGTAGCGGAGCACTCGGTGCACCTCTACCTCGACAGTTCCCGGCTGCTGCCGGTCCTCGACCCGACCGGGCGGGAAATGGTGATCAGCTGCGGCGCGGCCCTGAACCACGCGCGCATCGCGTTCGCCGCTGAGGGATGGAAACTCCGGGTGCACCGGCTGCCGAACCCCGCGCAACCGGATCACCTGGCGTCGATCGAGTTCACCAGGCTGGACGAGGTTGATGAGCACGTGGTGACGCTGGCGGCTGCGGCGGCGACCCGGCGCAGCGACCGGCGGCCCGTTCCTGCAAGATCCGGTCCCGGACGAGGTCCTCGTGCCCTTGCGCGAGGTCGCGCGGCTGGAGGACTGCACGCTCACGTTCGCCTCGGACGGCAGGACACGCCGGGAGTTGGAACTGGCGATTGAACATGCGGGCTCGGAGGAGCGCCAGCGGCCGGAGTACCGGCAGGAACTCGCCGCCTGGGTGGGGCGGCATGCGACCGCGGAGGGCGTGCCGGCGCGCAGCATTCCGGCCGAACACCTGCGCGGCATGCCGGAGCGGGATTTCGCCTTGGTCGCGGAGGGGGAGCTCCCGGTGCCGATCCTGGACGACGGGGCGGTGCTGGCTACCCGTGGCGACAGCTATGAGAGCTGGCTGGCCGCAGGGGAGGCGCTGAGCGCGGTGCTGCTGAGCGCGACTGAGGAAGGGCTGGTGACCTGCCCGTTGAGCCAGATCGGCGAGGTCGCCGAGTCCCGCAACCAGGTGCGGGAACAGGTCCTCGGCGGAAACGGGTTTCCACAGCTGGCAATCCGGATCGGGTGGCCGGTCACGCACGAGTTCCCCGGACCGCTGACCCCTCGCCGCGCGCTGTCGGAAGTCGTCGAGCCACTGTTCCCACCGGAGTGAGTGCGCTCAGATCCGGGTCCGTGCCGCTTCGAGGAGAATCTTGCGCTCGGCGACATCGACCGCGCGCCGGACCGCAGGCACAGCGTCGGGGTTGACCGAGATGGACGTGATACCCAGCCGGACGAGGTGTTCGGCGAAATCCGGGTTGCTCGACGGCGCCTGCCCGCACAGTGACGAGGTGATCCCGGCGCGCCGTGCGGCGCCGATGATCTGCCCGATCGCGTCGAGCACTGCCGGGTCGGACTCGTCGAACAGCGGGGCGCACAGCTCGGAATCGCGGTCGACGCCGAGGACCAGCTGGGTGAGGTCGTTGCTGCCGATGGACACGCCGTCGATGCCGAGTCTGACGTATTCGGGTAGCCAGTGCAGGATCGAAGGCACCTCGGCCATCACCCAGCGGTGCAGCCCGCGCGCCGCGCCGAGCCGGCTGCTGTCGACCTCGGCGAGGCACTGTTCCAGCTCCCAGCGGGTACGCACGAACGGGATCATCAGATGCAGGTTCGGGGTCTGCTCGCGGACGCGGGCGAGCGCTTCGAGTTCCATGCGGAACAACGACGGGTCCCGGACGTAGCGGTAGCAACCGCGATAGCCGATCATCGGGTTGTCCTCGACCGGCTCGTAGTCGCCACCTCCGGTGAGGTGACGGAACTCGTTGCTGCGGAAGTCCGCGGTTCGGTAGACGACCGGCCGTGGAGCGAAGGCCGTGGTGATTGTGGACAGTGCGGATACCAGTGCGGTGATGGCGGATTCCTGGCCATCGCGGGCGAGGATCCGGCCGGGGTGCTCGCCGCCGAGCGCTTCGGTGAGCAGGAACTCCGCGCGCAGCAGGCCCACCCCGTCGACCGGTTGTGCAGCGACCTGCTGAGCTTGGTCGGGCATAGCCAGGTTCACGTAGATCCGGGTGGCCAGGGACTGGCTCGGGGCGGGTTCCAGTGGCTGCTCAACGCGGGCGGGCTCGCGAACCGCGCTGATGCTGCCTTCGGCCACGGTGCCGTTCGCCCCGTCAACGGTCACCGCCATGCCGTCGTGCAGCGTGGTGGTGGCTGTGCGGGCGCCGACCACGCAGGGCAGTCCGAGTTCGCGGGCGACGATGGCGGCGTGGCAGGTCATGCCGCCGCTGTCGGTGACCAGCGCGGCGGACTTGCGGATCGCGGGCAGCCAGTCCGGTGCGGTCATCGGCGCCACCAGTACCTCACCGGGGCGGAGTGCCCCGGATTCGGCAGGTGACTGGATGACCCGGACTGGGCCGGAGGCGGTGCCGAACGACGCCCCGAGCCCGGAGACCAGAACGGCACTCGTTGGCGCGCGGCGCTCAAGGGTGGTGATCGGACGGGACTGCACCAGCCACAACGTGCCGTCGGCGATGGCCCATTCCACGTCCTGCGGGCTGCCGTAGTGCTCTTCGACCTGGACCAGCAGCCGGGACAACTCACGCAGATCGGTGTCGGTGAGCACCCGTTGGTCGGTCTCGGCGGCCGCCAGATCGACGCGGGTCTGCCGGCCGGACGCATCGCGGACCACCTTGTGGTTCTTGCGACCGATGTTGAGCTGGGTGAGTCGGGAGTCGGCTTTGCGGATGGTGTAGGTGTCGGGTTCCACGGTGCCCCCGACGACGGATTCGCCGAGTCCGAAGCCGGCCTCCACCAGCATCTCCTCCCGCGACTCAGTGGCCGGGTTCGCGGTGAAGGCGACGCCGGAGCGTTCCGCATCCACCATCTGCTGAACGATCACGGCCATCGCCGGGGCTTCGTGCACCCCCTAGGCGGCCCGGTAGGCGACGGCCCGTGGGCTGAACAGCGACGCCCAGCAGTCCACTACGCGCGCGGCGAGCTCGTCGGCGCCGGCGACGTTGGTGAAGCTCTCGTTGACCCCGGCGAAGGAGATGCCCGGCGCGTCCTCGGCCGTGGCCGACGAGCGCACTGCCACCCGCAGGCCGTGATCGAGTTCGGCGTAGGCCTTGTCCAGTTCCCCGCGCATCCCGGCAGACATGCCCGCCTGGTGCACCAACTCCTGAAGTTGGGTGCACGCAGACGTCAGCCGGGCCTGGTCGTCGACCAGCTCGGTGGCCTCGGCCAACACCCGGTTGAGCTCGGCCTCGACTCCGGCCTCTCGGAGCGAGGTGTGGTAGGCGTCCGCATCGATGACGAAACCCGGCGGGACCGGGAAACCGCCCCGCGTCAGCTCGCCCAGGTTGGCGCCCTCCGGCGAAGGGCACATCGGCGAGTCCCAGCTGGGAGAACCAACGAATGGAGGGCATCACGATCTCACCGAGACGCTTCGGGGACTATTGAGCTTGAGGTGGTGAGGCAGGGATTTCGACGTGTGCGTCTCGGGGCCGGGGAAGAACAGGCTGGTGTGCCCGTCTTCGAGCCAGTGGACCAGATAGGGCGGCCCGCCGTCCGGCCCGTAGACCTCCAGGATCTGTCCCTTGCGGCGGTGGTCGTCGAGGTGGGTGCCTTCGACTACCAGCCAGTCACCCACGTCCGCACGCATGATCGGCTCGCTCCCCGACTTCCCCGAGGGACTCCGGCAGCGTCAGGTAACCGCACGGGCCCGGCCGGGATCCAGGGCCGTTCGACCCTGCATCGACGCTCGGGATGCGCGACAGTCGGGAAGCGATTCGCAGCCCCACAACCCTCGGCGGAGGATCGCCAACATGAGCACCTCGCACACCAGGACCGGTACGTCACCGGCTCGCTTCGTCCACCCGGACAGCGTCGGGATCGCGCAGAGCCACTGCGCGGTGGTGGTGTTCATCGGCGATCACGCCTACAAGGTCAAGAAACCCGTCGATTTCGGCTTCCTCGACTTCCGCACCGTGACCGCCAGGGAGCGGGCGTGCCGACGCGAGCTGGAGCTCAACCGCCGGCTCGCCCCCGACGTCTACCTCGACGTGGCCCAGGTGCTCGACGGCAACGGCGAGCCGTGCGATTGGATCGTGGTGATGCGCCGCATGCCCTCGTCGCTTCGGCTGTCGAAGCTGGTGGCGCAGCGGGCGGACGTTCGGGCCGATCTGAAGCAGCTGGCGCGGATGCTCGCATCCTTCCACAGCACTGCGCACCGCGGACCCGACATCGATGCCGCGGGCAGGCCGGCCGCGTTGCGCAAGCGCTGGACCGACAACTTCGCCGGAGCCGAGCCGTTCGTCGGTGATGTCCTCGATCGTGCCCGGTTCGACGAGGTCGTCGAGCTGACCCTGCGCTACCTCGACGGCCGGACCCCGCTGTTGGAGGACCGGGTGCGGCGCGGGTGCATTGTGGACGGTCATGGTGATCTGCTGGCCGAGGACATCTTCTGCCTTCCGGATGGACCACGGGTGCTGGACTGCCTGGAATTCGACGACGCGTTGCGCTGCGTCGACGCCCTGGACGACGTCGCGTTCCTGGCGATGGATCTCGAACGGCTCGGCGACGCCGCACTCGGCCAGATCTTCCTGGATTGGTACCAGGAGTTCTCCGATGCCCGGGGTGTGCAGTCGCTGGCGCACCACTACCTGGCCTACCGGGCGTTCGTCCGCGCCAAGGTCGCGTGCCTGCGACACGCCCAGGGCGTCGCCGACGCCGCGGCGGAGGCTCGGCAGCTGACGGGCATGGCGTTGCAGCACCTGCGCGACGGCCAGGTCCGGCTGGTCCTCGTGGGCGGACTGCCGGGCACCGGCAAGTCGACCGTAGCCGGAGCACTGGCCGACCGGATGGGGGCGGTTCTGCTGCGCACCGACCAGATCCGCCGGGAACTCCCGGGCGTGGCCGGCCTTGCCGCGCACGTCGGCTACGGTCGCGGCCTCTACGACAGCGAGCAGGTGCACGACACCTACCAGGAGATGCTGGACCGGGCGCGAACCCTCCTGGAGCTCGGTGAAAGCGTGGTCCTGGACGCCAGCTGGAGCAACGCGGACGAACGCGAGTCGGCCAGAGCCGCCGCGCGCGAGGCGTCCGCCGTGGTCACCGAACTCCAGTGCGTGGCCCCGGCGGAGATCGCCGAACCGCGCATCACCGCCCGGGTCGGCGACGCCTCCGACGCGACAGCGGAGATCGCTGCCGCGATGCGCGGGGATTTCGCCGAATGGCCCGAATCCACCCGCATCGACACCGCCGGCCGCGAAGACACCGCGATCGCAACAGCCTGGACGGCCTTCGAAACCAGCTGAACGCCGAGGCGGCCACAGCGAGCGTTCTCAGGCACCCCGCAGGCGTGCAGAGCGAGATCTCTCCAGTCGCAGGGTGCTATACCGGCTGCGTCGCGCCCGAGCAGGGCGGTCGATGGTCTGCAAGACTCGATGCGGGCTTTTGGCGTACGCCGAGGGGCAGGAGATGACTTCATTTCCAACAGCGCTGGGCTTGTCCGCAGAGCAGGCCCAGGACGTGGTGCGGCAGGCCGGGTTGGCGCCGTCGTTGCATAACAGCCAGCCGTGGCGTTTTCGCCTCCTGCCGCACGCCATCGAGCTGCACAGCGATCCGCAGCGGCGGCTCCCGGCAGCGGACCCAGACGACCGCGAGCTGTGGTTGGCGTGCGGGGCGGCGTTGCTGAACCTCCGCCTGGCGCTGGAACACGCCGGTGTTCGGCCGGTCGTGACCCTGCTGCCGCGGCTGACCGCGCCGACCGCCTTGGCCGAGGTGCGCAGCGGCGGGCAGACGACCCAGGCACCGGAGGAACAGGAGTTGTACCGGGCCATCCCGCAGCGGCGCAGCAACCGGCGGCCGTTCTTGGAGACACCGGTGCCGACCGAGTACCGGCACGCCCTGGCCACTGCGGTGCGGCGAGAGCAAGGCTGGTTGTACGTGATGAAATGCCCGGAACTCGGGGCGTTGGAGGGACTTGTGCATCGCGCGCACCGGGCGCAGATGGCCGACGCACGTTTCCGGGAGGAGCTGGGGCGCTGGACCGGCCGTCCGACGGGGGCGGTCGAAGGCGTGCCTGCCGCAGCGGCGGGGCCGCAACCGGAGCCCCAAGACCAGTGGGTGCTGCGGGACTTCTCCGGCGGCGAGGCCCGTGCGCGGGTTCCTGGCAAGGACTTCGAGTACGAGCCGCTGCTGGTCGTGGTGTGCTCGCACCACGGCAGCCGGCTCGCCGACCTGCAGGCTGGGCAGGCGATGCAGCGCATGCTGCTCACCGCGACAGCACACGGCCTGGCGGCGTCACTGCTGTCGGAGGTCGTGGAGGTCGCGGACACGCGGGAGGAGCTGCAGCGGCTGCTCGGCGGGACGCTGTACGCGCAGGCACTGGTTCGGCTCGGCTATGGCTCGCCGACGCCGGCGACACCACGTCGTGACGTGCGGGATCTGCTGATCAACGACTAGCCCGCTCCTGACTCGCGTTCTCTCGCGGTAAGCGGGGTGCAGGAGAGAGGGGCTTCTGCCGAGCCCGGGAGGGCTGTATGCGCAAGGTCGACGTGGTGGGGGTTGATGGCTCGCAGGCCGCGATGGAGGCGGTCAGGTGGGCAGCAGAGGATGCTGCGTTGCATCGGGTACCGCTCAGGCTGGTGTGTGCCGTCCCGTACGGGGTGAATGACGCCGCTGCGCCGTCGATCTCCCAGGACACGTTGGAGGTGATCGAGAACGAGCGGCACCGACGGCTGTCACAGGCGGTGACCACGGCTGCAGCAGTCGCCGGCGATGTGGAGATCACTCAGGAGGTCCGTCACGCCAAGCCCGCCGCCGTTCTCGTCGAGGAATCAACCCGTGCGCGGCGAGTGGTCGTCGGCACTCGCGGCCTCGGCGACGCCACCGGGGTGAAACTGGCGCTGGGCTCCACTGCGGAGACACTCGCCATGAGGGCAGCATGCCCCGTGGTTGTGGTACCCGTTCGTGGCGGACCGAAGCCCGCGGAACGATCTCTGCCGATCATCGTGGGCGTAGACGGATCTCCGGTCAGCGAGCCCGCCCTGGCGGTGGCGTTCGCGGAGGCTACCGTGCGCCGCGCTCCGCTGACGGCCGTCCACGTGTGGAGCGATGACGCCATCGACGAGTGGTTCGACCTCGACGCCGACCGGGACTGGGGCTCGATCGAGGCAAAAGAGGGGATGGCGCTGGCCGAGCGGCTGGCCGGGTGGCAGGAGGAATACCCGGACGTGCAGGTAGAGCGCGTAGTGGAGCGGGATCGGCCGGTGCGGTTCCTGGTGCTGCGTGGTGCCCGCGCGCAGCTCATCGTCGTGGGTAGTCGGGGGCGCGGTGGAGTCACCGGGATGATGCTGGGCTCGACCAGCCGCGCGCTGCTGCACGCGGCCCCCTGCCCAGTGCTCGTAGTGCGCGCCGAAACCGGATGATCAGATTGCCCAGTTACCCGGGGCCAAAGTCGGATGCGGCGCACGTTTGGTGGAGGCGCGGCTGGAGGTGAGCGGCGTTGGCAGGCACCAGTGATCCGGCTGAGCAGCGGAACCGTTTGCCGCGTGCTGTTTACGAGCGCGAGCTTTTCCAGCTGCAAGCGGAGTTGGTGAAGCTGCAGGAGTGGGTGCGGGCCGAGAACCAGCGGCTCGTGGTGCTCTTCGAGGGGCGTGACGCGGCAGGGAAGGGCAGCACGATCAAGCGCGTCACCGAGTACCTCAACCCGCGGGTGGCCCGGATTGTCGCGCTTCCCGCTCCGACAGAGCGGGAGCGCACCCAGTGGTACTTCCAACGCTACGTCGCGCAGCTTCCCGCAGCTGGGGAAGTCGTGCTGTTCGACCGCAGCTGGTACAACCGCGCCGGGGTGGAACGCGTTATGGGGTTCTGCACGGAGGAGGAGCACCGGTGCTTCCTTGAGCAGTGCCCGGTCTTCGAGCGGCTGCTCGTCGATGACGGACTGCTGCTGCGCAAGTACTGGTTCTCGATCAGCCGCGCAGAGCAGGCGCGGCGGCTGCGCAAACGTGTCGAGGACCCGATGCGCCAGTGGAAACTTTCCAATGTGGACCTTGATTCGGTTGCCCACTGGGACGAGTACTCCCGCGCCCGGGACGGGATGCTCGCCGCGACGGACACCCCAGAATCACCTTGGTACCTGGTGGAAAGCGAGGACAAGCGGCGAGCGCGAATCAACATGATCGCCCACCTGCTCTCCAGCGTGCCGTACCACGAAGTACCGCGGCCCCGGATGGAACTGCCCACCCGGTCATCCTCCGGCAGTTACCGGCGTCCGCCCCGCTGCGCGTTCAAGTACGTGCCGGACTACGCCGCGAAGCTCGAATGAACCAGACCAGCGGTGATCAGCTTGCAGTTGCTGCACGATGGTCAGGATCGGCCACGGACCACGACGACGGGGCAGCAGGCGTGGTGGACGCAGTGCTGGCTGACCGAGCCCAGGAGCGCCTCGGCGAAGCCGCCGTGACCGCGGTTGCCCACCACGAGCAGGTCCGCGTTCGCCTCCTCGGCGGCCTCCAGCAACGCCCGTGCCGGATGTCCCTGCGAAACCTCCTTGCTGATCTCCACCTCGGAATCCCCGGCGACTTCCTTGACCACCCCGCTCAAGATCTTCGCGGTCGTGGCGGCGAAGTCTTCGAGTCCAGGCACTTCCCAGTTGTAGATGAGCGGCGCGTCCCAGGCCATCAAGGCCGTGATGCGCCCGTCGACCAGGCCCGCATGCCACACGGCCCACCGCAGTGCCACCTTGGACGCGGGCGAGCCGTCGACGCCGACGACGATGGTGTATCGGTGCTCGTTCATGCCTTCCTCCCAGCGTCGGCGATGCGACTTTCGCAAGTTCCGCGCTCCCGGAGAGGGCGATCGCCTCTGCCGGACGGGCCCCGCAGGTTCGAGTCTTGGGTGCAAGCCCCGCTCAAAGGGGTACCCACGGTTCGAGCAGCGCTCGAGCCGCGATTCGTCGAGGTGGTGTCATGACCGGTGAGCAACCGACCGAGGCGCCGTCGGTCCGGTCCGAAGTGATCGATCTGGCCAGCACCCCGATCGTCGCGGTGCACGGAGACATCGACGCGATGGCGGCGTTGCAGGAGATGTATCGCAACGGCGTCCACCACCTGGCCGTCGCGTCCACCACCGCGCCCACCGGGCTTGTCACGGCCATCGACCTGCTGTTCGGAATAGCCGGGAGAATCCCCGGTGAACCAGTGAGCGTGGACTCGTTGTGCCGGAGACCGGCCCCCCAGGTGGCCGCCGAGGACAGCGTTGCGATCGCCGCGCACCGCATGATCGAGGAACACACCGACGCGCTGCTAGTGATCTCGCACGGCGAGATTCGCGGAGTCCTCACCGCCGTCGACCTCGTTCGCGCCATCGCCGGGAACGTTCACTACAACGCTGAGGAGAATGAGTCGGAGACGGGTGTTCGATGAGGTGTGGGGGCTGGCTCGACGCAGGCGGTGGCCTCGTCAGTCCCTAGGTTGAGTGATGGCCGATCGGAGGCGGTTGGCGTTGGTGACCACGGACAGCGAAGACAGTGCCATCGCCGCGGCGGCGAGCATCGGACTGAGCTGGATGCCCAGCAGTGGGTAGAGAACGCCTGCGGCGACGGGAACTCCGATGGCGTTGTAGACGAGGGCGAAGAACAGGTTTTGCCGGATGTTGCGCATGGTCGCCCGGGATAATCGTATGGCGGTGACGACGCCGGACAGCGAGCCTGAGATCAGGGTGATGTCGGCGGCTTCGATGGCGACGTCGGTGCCGGTGCCGATGGCCAAGCCGACGTCGGCTTGCGCTAGTGCCGGCGCGTCGTTGATGCCGTCGCCGACCATGCCGACCCGGCGGCCTTCGACTTGCAGTCGGCGGATCTCACCGGCCTTGTGCTGCGGAAGCACCTCGGCAAGCACCCGGTGGACGCCGACCTGTTGGGCAATGGTCTCGGCGGTGTGCGCATTGTCGCCGGTGATCATGACGACGTCGAGGCCGAGGTGGTGGAGGGCCGAGATCGCGTCGGGCGACTCTGGTTTCACGGTGTCGGCCACCCCGAGCACACGAACGGGACGATCATCCACCGCAGACAGGATCGCCGTTTTCCCATCCTTTGAAAGGCGATGACTGACTGGCTCGAGGGGAGCGGTGTCGACTCCGCTGCTCCGACGAGTTCCTGCTCTGATCAGTCACGTGCACTATCCTCCACCGTGGACAGTTACACCGCAGAACTTACAGTCCCTCGACGGTGGCCGGGTGGTCCGATGGTGTTCGAGCGGGTCGTGTCGCCGGCCAAGGGGGGCCTGATGGCGCGGGCGAACGGTTCTGGCTCGGGCCCGAGCGGCCATGGGCACGGTGACGTTCTGGCTTGCCGTCGACGTCACTCACCTGCTGATCGGCATGCGCGGATCAAGACTCCCGCTCGCGCCTGACCACTACTAAATCTCGCTGCCCTTGCCGCTCCGGGGGCGAGTGGCGTGTTCACGTCCGCTTCCTCCAGCAGAGGACGGGACTGCAATGGAGGTGGACCGCATTGCCAGGCCACGGGCCGGGTGCTGCACGTTGCGCGGCCATCCGGGCCCTGTTGGTTCAGAAAGTTCTGACCATGGTCTACGGTAGTTGTCATCGCACCGGAGCCGGTGTCGATGGTGTGCCGGGAAGCCTGGTCGGCGTGACGTAGGTATTGCTTCGAGGACGGAGCTGTCATGTCGGCCGGTGGGCGTGTATTGGTCGTGGGCGCAGGGATAGCCGGGCTGGCTCGTGCGGGGCGGTCGCAGTCCAGCAGCTGGAACGGCATGGTTGTGGAGCGCGTCGACGGACGCCCATCCAAGGAAGTTCCATGGCCGTGCTGACTGCGGCGATGCGCTGGTTCATCGGGCTGCCGCCCGCCCGCGCTCGGGTGCGGGTGCAGCGTGACATCGCGGTGCCGATGTCGGACGGTGTCCGGCTGATGGCCGATCGCTACTACCCGGTTGGTGATGAACGCGCGCCGTTGGTGTTCATCCGCTCGCCCTACGGGCGGCGGCAGGCTTATGCGGTGTTGGCCCGGGTCATCGCCGAGCAGGGGTTCCAGGTCTTCCAGCAGAGCCTGCGCGGCACTGCGGACTCCGGCGGCGAGTTCGACGGCTTCGCCATGCGGCCTGGTGATGGGCTGCAAACGGTTGCTTGGCGGGACCAGCCGTGGTTCCCCTCGGTCATGGCCACGTGGGGCACGAGTTATCTGGGCTATGTGCAGTGGGAACTGGCGCAGGTGCAGATACCGGAGTGGAAAGCGGCGATCATCCAGGACGCCCCGTCGGAGTTCTACCACTCGTTCATGTATCCCGGCGGCGCGTTCGCCCTCGGCAATGCGCTGGGCTGGGTTCAGGTCGTGAACACGATGTTCCGCACTCGAGGGTCGCTTCTTCGGCAACTGCCGGCCGCGTTCACCGGACCGCGGAAGCTTCGGAAGGCCGTGCTCGCCCCGAAGATCGGCGATGCCGACCGCAAAGCAGTGGGGGAGCACGTGCCGTACTTCCAGGAATGGCTGCACCACCCCGAGCCTGATGCCTACTGGGCACGCATGGACCACCAGCGCAACGTCGAGAACATGCCGGAGACGGTGTTGCTGGCGGGTGGTTGGTTCGACTTCTTCCTCCCTGGGATGCTTGCGGATTACGCGGCACTGCGCGCCTCGGGGCGGCAGGTTCGGTTGCTCGTCGGGCCGTGGTCGCACGGGCGTGGTATGAACAGCCGCAGGTACCTCCGTGAATCGTTCGCGGTTCTCGACCACGCGTTGCGTGGTGAGGGGAAGCCGCCGGAAAACCCGGTGCACCTCAACATGACCGGAGCTGATCGGTGGAGCGAGTTCACCGACTGGCCACCTCCTGGCTTCGACGCGAAACCGTGGTACTTGCACGGCGACGGCGGATTGGACACCCGGTCGCCCGTGACCTGTACACCGAGCCGGTACCGATACGACCCAGCGGACCCGACGCCAACAATCGGTGGCGCGATCGTGGCTGTCGGCGCTGGCTCGAAGGACAACCGCCGCATCGAATCTCGCAGCGACGTGCTGGTGTTCACCAGCCCAGTGCTCCGCGCAGATCTCGACGTCGTCGGACTTGTCGGAGCAGAGGTCCACATCCGATCCAGCCGGGAGCACACCGATGTCTTCGCTCGGTTGTGCGATGTCGAGCCGGGAGGTCGGTCGGTGAACCTTTGCGACGGGATCCTCCGCTTGAGGACGTCGCAATCGGAGACCACAGTGGATGGTGTCCGGATTGCGCGGGTGGAGTTGTCGCCAACCGCGCACAGGTTCCGCCGCGGGCACCGGATCCGGCTGCAGCTCTCCAGCGGAGCGCACCCTCGCTTCGCCCGCAATCTTGGCACTGGAGATCCGTTGGGGACCGCGATGGAACCGGCTGAGCAGGAGATCTTCCACGATCCCGACCACCCGTCGTTGCTCCTCCTGTCACAACGATCCAGTTGAAAGGTTCTCCGAACATGGGAAACGCGGCTGCAAGGACGGCGGTCGGTCCGATGGTGATCGTCGCCGTCGACCAGTACGAGGAAGTTCCGCTTGTGCGTGACAAGTTGGCATACCGACTGCTTCCTGCCGGCGTGAAGCTGATGGCTTCGGTCTCGCGGATTCCGTTGGTCCGGCGGTGGATGATCAATGCGACCGAGAAGCAGGCCCCGGGCCTGTGGGCGAGCATGCTGTGCCGCAAGCGCTACATCGATGATCAACTCCGCGATGCGGTGGAGTCCGGGGTCGAGGCCGTGGTGATCCTGGGAGCTGGGCTGGATACTCGTGCCTGCCGGCTGCCGTGGTTGAACGGCTTGCCGGTGTACGAGGTCGATCTGCCGGAGAACATCTCTCGCAAACGTGCGGTGCTGCAGAGGCTCTACGGCAAGATACCGGATCATGTCACGTTGGTCCCGATCGACTTCGAAACCGAGGACCTGCAGGAAGTGCTCACGGCGCACGGCCACCGGGCAGATACGAAGACTGTCTTCGTCTGGGAAGCAGTCACGCAGTATCTGACCGAGGGCGCCGCCCGCCGGACCTTCGACTACCTTTCCGCGGCTGCGATTGGCAGCCGTCTCATGTTCACGTACGTGCGGAAAGACTTCCTCGACGGTGCGTCCTTGTTCGGCGGCGAGGCCATGTATCGCGAGTACGTCGTCAAGCGGAGGTTGTGGCGCTTCGGGATGGAACCTGACCAGATTGCCGGGTTCTTGTCCGAGTACGGCTGGTGTCTGGCCGACCACATCGGGCCGCGTGAGTTCGCGGACCGCTATCTCGAGCGACGGGGCCGTGATCTGACGGCAAGCGAGGTGGAACGGTCAGTCTGCGCCGAAAAGGCCTGACCGGCAACGATGACGAGCACTCCGGCACAACGGTGACACGACTCCCGGGCCTAGCGCATTTTCGGCAAGTCCCGCGCCCAAGCACACGTGTCGGAGGAACTTGTCTCTTGTGGACCATTCGATGAGTGGTGGTGCCGTGTCCGCCGGAAGTCGGGACTTCGTCTCAGGCGCGTTGGTCGCGTTCAGCGGAATCCGACTCGGGCAACTCGGCTGAACCTGGTTGCGGGCCCGGCAACGGCTGTGGTTCATCTTGCTGAACGCCTTGGCGCTGGGTGGGCAGCAGCGTGCCGCCGATGCTGCTCGGGCCGGGCACTTCCTTGCGTGCGACCTCTTCGGCCGCCCGCACGGCTTCGGCGATCTCTGGGGTGGTGGAGGTGTCGAACCAGGATTTGATCGATTCCTCTTCATCTTCGGGTGCGGTGGTGGGGATTTCTTCCTTCGGTGGTTCGTAGCGGAAGACGCCGTCTGCGCCGGAGGCGCCGAGCATCCGTGCGAAGCCTTCCAGGGCTTTGTCGAAGTCGCTGGGCACGACCCATACCTTGTTGGCGTTTCCCTGCGCCATCTGCGGGAGCGTCTGCAGGTACTGGTAGGCGAGCAGTTCCGGGGTCGGTTTGCCGCGTTTGACGGCCGCGAAGACCTTTTCGACGGCTTTGGCCTGGCCTTGTGCCTGCAGGTAGCGGCTGGCCCGATCGCCTTGCGCCCGCAGGATGCTGGACTGGCGGTCGGCTTCGGCGCCAAGGATGGCCGCCTTCTTCTGGCCCTCGGCGGCGAGGATCGCGGCTTGTTTCTGGCCTTCGGCGGTCTTGATCGACGATTCCCGCTGTCCTTCGGCGTTGAGGATGGTCGCGCGCTTCTCGCGGTCGGCGCGCATCTGCTTCTCCATGGAGTCCTTGATGGACGGGGGTGGGTCGATGGCCTTGAGTTCCACCCGCGCGACACGGATGCCCCAGCGTCCGGTCTCTTGATCCAGTACCCCGCGCAGTTGGGTGTTGATGGCGTCGCGGGAGGTCAGGGCTTCTTCCAGGCTCATGCCGCCGACGACGTTGCGCAGCGTGGTGGTGGTGAGCTGTTCGACGCCGATGATGTAGTTGGAGATCTCGTAAACGGCCGAGCGTGCGTCGGTGACCTGGAAGTACACGACGGTGTCGATGGACACCGTCAGGTTGTCCTGGGTGATCACCGGCTGCGGTGGGAAGGACACGACCTGCTCGCGCAGGTCGACGCGGGCGCGTACCCGGTCCAGGAACGGCACCAGGAAGTTCAGGCCCGGCTCGGCCACGTCGCGGAACCGGCCGAGCCGTTCGATCACCGAAGCCGTTGCCTGCGGCACCACCAGCACGGTCTTCACCGCGATCACGAGGACCAGCAGCACGATGACAGCGATGACGATCAGTCCGAACGGGTCCACAGCAGCCTCCTCAGGGTGCGGCCCACACGACGGCGGTGGCCCCGGAGATGTCCATGACCGTCACCGTCTGGCCGGTCTCCAGCACCTGGGTTTCGTCGAATGCCCGGGCTGACCACACGTCGCCATTGATGCGCACCCGACCGCGCGTGGCATCCACGGTCGATTCGACGACAGCCTTCTTGCCGATCAGCGCTGCCACGTTGGTCTTCAGCTCGAGACCGCGGTTCAGCCGTCGTTTCAGCGCGGGCCGGGCGACGAAGATCAGTCCCAGTCCCAGTAGGGCGAACACGGCGGCATCGACGCCTAGCGGCACTCCCAACGCCGCTGCTCCGGCAGCCCCGATGGCCGCGAGGCCGAGCATCAGCAACACGAGTTCACCCGAGATGACCTCGGCCCCGATCAGGACCACGCCTGCGATCAACCACAGCAGCGCGACCATGCATTCATGGTGACAGACGCAACAAGGCCGTGACCGGCTCGATTACCTGGTCAAGAAGTGCGTTAACTCCCCAGACGCCTTGTGGCCGAGCGACCCGATCCGACCCGGCCGCGGCCGCTTCCCGCACTGCTCCAGACGTGCGGGGGTGTGCGGGCTACGCATCGGGCGTTCCCGTTACTGTGGATCTTGACCTGGCGTACCACGTTGGCCGGGCCGGAGGGGCGCGTTCCCGCCGCGGTTCCTGACTTCGGGCAGGTCCTTGCGCAAGGCATTGATCTCGTTCCGCGATGCCCACCGAGCGGCATTACTGGGGCGGATGCGTCGCGATTGGAGCGATGGGAGCGGCACATCGAGTGGCCCTTGGTCGGAAGCTGGTCTTCCGCCCGTTTCCACAGTGGCCTGGCGGCGTCGCCCTTGCTCCTCCGTCCGGACCTCTCCGAATCCTTGGTCGTGAGGTCTCAGGGGGACTCGTCGCGCCGATCCTGATAGGCGTCTGGGATGCCGTCGGCATCGTTGTCACGGGCCTCCTCGGCAGCGATGCGCCGGTAGATCCGGTTGCGGGTGCTGAGGACGATGGACGCGAGGAATGCCGCGATCAGTGACCCCGCCAGGACAGCGGCCTTGACATGCTCATCACGCGGGCTCCCGGTGCCGAAGGCGAGTTCACCGATGAGCAGCGAGACGGTGAACCCGATGCCGGCGAGCAAGGAAACACCGAGGAGATCCCACCACGACAGGGTTCGATCCAGCTGGGCCCTGGTGAATTTGGCCAGTGTGAAGGTCGACCCGAAGATGCCGACGACCTTGCCCACGACCAGTCCAGCGATGACCCCGAGCGCGACTGGGTCGGTCAGCGCGGCGGCGAGTCCACCGCCCTGCAGGGAGACCCCGGCTGCGAACAAGGCGAACACGGGTACCGCCAAACCGGCGGAGATCGGACGCCAGCGGTGCTCGAGATGTTCTGCGAGACCTGGCTGCTCACCGTTGCGCGTCAGCACGGGGACGGTGAAGGCGAGCAAGACACCGGCAATGGTCGCGTGCACGCCCGAGGCGTGCACGAGGAACCACGCTGCTGCCGCGAGAGGGAGCAGGGCCCACCACCAAGACTTGCGGAGCTGAACCAAGAGGCCGAAGGCGGCGATCGGGACCAGCGCCGCGGCGAGGGCCAGCGGACGGAAGTCATCGGTGTAGAACAACGCGATGATCGTGATCGCCAGCAGGTCGTCGACCACGGCCAGGGTGAGCAGGAAGGCCCGCAGGCCCAGGGGAAGATGCGAGCTGATGATGGCCAGCACGGCCAGCGCGGAGATCTCCCGCATCTTCCGCAGCGCCGCGCGGGCCTGCTCGTTCGTGCTCCCGGCGTCGATCACGACCAGCGAGGTGTCGGTCACGATGAATCCGATGTCGCCGAACCCGAGGCCCTGTGCGGCGAAGATGCCCGCTGCCAGCTCGTGCAGTCCGGGCGGCGCGAAGTGTGCTCCGTCCTGATCGGTGACCCAGAAGTCGGTGATCAACGGCGGGAGGCCGGGCTGGGTGTCGAGTCCGGCCTTCCGCCGCGCCGCCGCGGCATCCTCGGTTCGGCCGAGCTGGTCATACGCGCGGGAGTGCGCGGAACACCGCCCGTCGCAGACCCAGCGGGAATCGGTCGCGCAGGGCGAGGACGAACTCCAGATCGGCGACGGCATCCTCGGTTCGGCCGGCCTCCAACGGCAGTTCCGCCAGCGTCACGCCGCGGAAATAGTGCGGCAAGCCGGGCTCCGCGGCGACCGCCGCGTCCAGCTTGCCCACCGCCTCGTCGAGCTGGCCGGGCAACCTGGCCTGGAACGACGCGGCCACCGCGAGGAAGAGCGGCCGGTCCGGTTGTTCGGTGGCCAGTTCGTCGAACATGCGGTACGCCTCCGCGTAGCGGCGGCCTCCCACCAGTTGCGCGGTCAGGGACAACACGAGCCGCGGCGACGCGTCCGGCCAGCGTGCCGCGATCATCATGGCTTCGGCGGTCGACTGCCGCGAGATGCGCTGCCGTGGCGCCTCCGGGCCGGACAGCGGGTTTGGCAGGTGGGCGTCAGTGTCAGTCGTCATCACAAAGCTCCCTGAGCCGACGGGGACGGACGGGTGTCAGTCGTGAGCGGGGTGGACTGGTCTGGCCGGGGCGGCCGTCGCGCCGGGCCGGGGGCCGGGGCGGATGCGACCGAGCGCGATCCCGGCCAGCAGGGCGAGCAGGGCGATCCCGGCGATGAGCAGCCACGCCCGATGGAAGGAGTCGATGGCCGCGCCGCCGCGGTGTCCACTCAGGACGGCGATGAGGCCGGCGATGCCGATGACCGCGCCGATCTGCCGCAGTCCGGACGTGACGCCGATGCCGGTGGCGAATCGAGCCGGGGGTAGCTGCGCGACACCGGCACTGCCGAACGCGGGCAGCGTGAAGCCGACCCCGATCCCGGTGAGCAGCGCGGCCGGTAGGAACACGCCGACGTAGTTCCGAGCGGCGGTGGTCGTCACCGCCAGGGTCAGTCGCCGAGGGTGAACAGCACGGTGCCCGGGATGGCGATGGCGCGCTGGCCGAAGCGATCGGCCAGCCGGCCCGCGACCGGGGCGCACAGCGCGGCCGCGATCGGCCCCGGCGTCGCGGCGGCCCCGGCCAGCACTACGGACAGGTGCCACACGCCCGTCAGGAACAGCACGTTGCCCAGCAGCAGACTGAAGAACCCGATCGCGAACAGGAACGTGCCGATGCCGGCGACGGTGAACGAACGGATCCGGAACAGCGCGAAGTCCACCACCGGGACCGGATGCCGCACCGAGCGCAGCACGAACGCGACGAACAGCACCACGGCCGCGCCCACCGTCGCGAGCACCGCGGTCGACCCTCACCCCCAGGCCTGACCCTTGACCATCGCCAACGCGACCGCGGCCACCGCCCCCGCGACCATTGCGGCGCCGAGGAAGTCGGGCAGCCGCCCCTGCTGGTCGCGGCTTTCGCGGAGCAGCCGACGGGCGGGAATCCGCATCGGCAGGCCGATCACCAGGTTCACGAAGAACACGGCAGGCCAGCCCAGCCAACTGGTCAGGAATCCGCCGAGGGACGGGCCGGTGGCCGCCGCGACCGCACCGGTGGCCGTCCACAACGACGTCGCCGTCGCCCGCTGTGTCACCGGGAACTCCGGCGACGCCAGGCTCAGCGACGTCGGCAGCAGCACCGCACCGGCCATCGCCTGCACCACCCGCGCGGCGACCAGCACTCCCAAGCTGCCGGCCAGCCCGCACACGACCGACGCGGTCACGAACAGCACGACGCCCACCAGAAACAGGCGCTTGCGGCCCAGCCGGTCGGCAAGTCGCCCGGCAGGCACCAGCGCGGCGGCGAACACGATGTTGTACGCGTTGAGAACCCACGACAGATCGCCCAGCGAGTCATGCGAGAAAGACCGCTCGATGCCGGGGAAAGCGATGTTGACGATCGTCACGTCCAGCGTGGCCATGAACGCCGCGACCGAGGTCACGATCAACACCTGCCACCGCCGAGGCAGCCACCGCCGAGCTCCAACTTGCGTCATAAAAGGAACATCAGAGGCGCGGCTTTCATCACGCAACCATCAGATTGAGCCGGAAGGGAAGGACGTCACCGACTCCACGGCGCTCGCGGGTGGAGTCTCATAGGGTCTGCCACGGGTGCTGTCGACCGCGTAGCGCAAGGGCCGTCGTTTACTCCGACTCCATCGTGCGCTCGAGGTCCAGGGCCAGGCGTAGCGCCAGACTGGCGGGGTCGAGGTGGCGGCCGAGGATCGTCTCCGCGCGCTGAACGCGTTGGGTCACGGTGTTGGGATGGATGCCGAGGCGCTGACCGCACCGGGTCGGGCTCGCGTGTGCGTCCATGTAGTGCCGCAGCGTCTTGATCAGACGTTCGCCGTCTTCGTGGCTGCGCAGTGCCCCGAGGTGGTCATCGACGAACCGCGCGGCCATCTCCTGGTCCTGCGTGGCGAGCACGGTGACCGCGACGTCGGGGAACCGGGTCGGTGCGGGAGTGTGGAGCGCTGTCAGGTCGACGCACGACAGGGCTTCCCGGTGGGTGTGGTGGAACCCGCGGATTCCGCGGCGCGGGGTTCCGAGAGTCAGCCGGATGGTCCTGGGCAGCGAAACCGCGGCCAGGTCGTCGAAGGTCGAGTTCTTGCACGGGGTGAACCAGCCGTGGATGACCGAGGAATCGGTCGTCACGGAGACGTGTTGCCGAGCGAACCCGAGGAGCTCCCGTCGTGCGAGTTCGGCTACCTCTTCGTGTTTCATGGGGTCGACGCTCCAGGCCACGTACCCGATGTGCACCTCATCGATGTGATAACCGAAGAGCTCTCTCAGCTCGCGCACGCCCCCGTTGCCCGACAGCACGGCGCGGACGATCTCGTTGCGCCGCGAATTCGTGGCCCGCATGAGGCTGTCGCGAGCCCGGTTGTAGGTGGTTATCGTCTCGCCGGTCATGGACTGCATGTACTCGAACATGCGGATGGAACCCGACTCGAGCGCCTCGGCGCGACGCGCAACGGTCCACGACTGCTGTTTGCGAAGATGGCTGGTGAATTCGTTCCAAATGGCGGCGTGGCCCAGCTCGTAGGAACGAAGGACGGCCGACAGGGGAATGTTCGAGCGAGCCATCAGGTACGCGAAATCCTGCGCCGGTTTCGGAAGATGCGGGTCCGGGTTCGAACCCATGAAGGTGGCGCGCATGCCCGGCAGGTGCGAGACGATGGACGCGCGCAACGCCTCCAGCGTGTCCGGATCGGCCGCTCCGAGCTCGGGAATCTCGGCGTGGAGCTGATCGGCGAGCCCGGAGAATTTCAGGCGTCCGTGCTTGTCGAGCCAGTTCACGAACGGCTCCAACGGTAGCGGGTTGCCGCCCACCTTCGCATCCAGCATTTCGACACTATGGAGGACACCGGGAGAGCCGTCCACCTCCAGGGTCTCGGCAAAGTCGTGATGTGCTGGTTTGACCTGCGGTGACGGCGTGTCGTTGGGGCGGGCACGGTAACGACGCGGTGATGATCGAAGTCGCCAAACACCGATCGTCCGGAAGTCGTCGCCGTGCCCGCGTTGTCATCATCTCCTGTCCTGGATTGCCCGGTCGAGTCGGGCCCTGCCCGGCCCGCACCCGTCGTGGACGTCGGCTGGCCGGTCCCCCAGGGATTGCTGGAGGTGCCACCGGTATCGGATTCCCCGGCGCTGCCCAGGTCCTGCGGCTCACCCGCACCCGCACCGACCGCAAGACCGGCACACGCAACCGCGAAACCGTCTACGCCGTCACCAGCCTCACCACCACCGACGCCGGGCCCGAACAAATCGCCCAATGGCTGCGAGGACACTGGTCAATCGAAAACCGCCTGCACTGGGTCCGCGACGTGACCTACGACGAAGACCGCAGCCAGATCCACACAGGCCACGCACCCCAAGTCATGGCCAGCCTCCGCAACACCGCCATCAGCCTGCTCCGACTCGCCGGCCACACCAACATCTCCGCCGCCTGCCGACATCACGCCCGCGACTCCAACCGCCCCGTCGAACTACTCCTCACCAGCTGAGACCAGACTTTGCCGGGCCCCCTGCGTCCACCCCGGTCGTTCCGTATGTGGTCCCGCCACACAACGGTGTATCAGCAATGGGCATTGGCATTGCTTGAGTCTGCCGCAACGATGGCACGAGTTTCGCTCGAACCCAGAGGAGAGTCCGATGTCGAAATCTTCTGGCGGTCTGCTTTCAGGCCTCGAAGTCGTGTCCATCCCGGATGTTCCGCCGGCGGTGCTCGCCGAGGTGGAGAAGGTGGCTCCCATCGAGGGCATGAGTTACGACGAGGTTCTTGGCCGGGCGATCCAGGAGTGGACGCGCCGGGTGTCCTTCACTCCGGTTCCGGCCGACT
>NZ_JBFAKG010000064.1:0-58423 GCF_040655595.1 Saccharopolyspora sp. NPDC050389 | reverse complement strand
CTGGGGCTGTGTGTTTTTTGGCGTCCCTTCGCAACCATAATTACTCACGGCCCCGTGGCGTCAGTCGCGGTGCAGGAAGTCCTGGATCCGCTTGCGGAGGTCCGTTCGGTCGTAGGTGTTCACCAGCGCTCCCGCCATGCGCACCGGGTCGCCGAAGAAGAAGTGCTCGTAGAGGTTCTGGCGGCCTGCGAACGACGAGGCGCTGGCGTCGAAGGCCAGCTTGAACAGACGAACCCGCTCCGGGCCGTCGATAGCCTTGCCCTGCAAGTACTTCTGCACATCCTCCGCCGCCGCACCGAAGACGTCCTGCTCGCCCGGTAGCGCCATCAGGCCGCTGGCGGCGAACTTGCGGACGATCTCCGGGAACCGCTGGGATGCCTTCGGGTACCAGTTGCGGGCCGTGTTCAGCGGCGCCCACAGCGGCGTGTGCACGCCGAATTCGTTCGTCGTCGCCTGGGATTCCGCCGACTGCAGCAGGGCCTTGCCGATCTCCACCGCGTTGATCACCTCGGCGATGTCCTGCTGGATGTGCTGGAAGCCGTCGATGCCGATGGCGTCGGCCAGCTCGGAGAGCAGCCCCAGGAAGAACTCGCTCTTGGCCACCGTCCGCGTCACGACCTGGTGCGTCATGTGAGTGGTCGCGCCGGTCCGGGAGTAGAAACCGTTGCACAGCTCGGGATCGCGCAGCACGAACACCCGCTCGTAGGGCACGTGCACGTCGTCGAAGACCACGACGCAGTCGCTCTCCTCGAACCGGGACGCCAACGGCTCGTCGAAGGTGCTGCGGTTGCCGTGCAGCGGTTGGCGCGCCACGAAGCGCAGGCCCGGAGTGTCGGTGGGAATGGCGAAGGCGAACGAGTACGGCTCGTCCTCGGGAGTGCCGCGCAGCACGGTGGACGGGAACACCAGGAGCTCGTCGGAGATCGGGGCGATGGTGGCCAGCATTCGCGCGCCGCGCACGACGATGCCGTTGTCGTCCTCGCGCACCACGTGCGCCATCAGCGCGCCGCCGCCCTGCTGGCCGCCGCTCACGCTCCGGTTGACCTGCGGCGGGATCAGCGTGTGGGTGAGCAGCAGGTCCTCCTCGCGCACCTGCCGGTAGTAGCGCTCGATGTTCTCGCCGAAGGCCGGATCGGCCTGCCCGAACCAGGATTTCGCCTGGCCGAGCGCCATCAGCGAGCTGTTCAGGTAGTCGCCGGTGCGGCCGAGCATGCCGAAGGAGCAGTTCGCCCAGGTGCGGAAGGCCTCCCGCCGCCGGGCCAGGTCGGCGGCGTTCTCGGGCACCAGGAACGAGGTGCCCACCCGGTTCCCAGAGGTCGGCGACCGGTAGGTGAGCACGTCCTGGAACTCGGGGCTGACCTGCATGTCGAACAGTTCGGCGTAACTGCGGGCGACGCCGGCGAATGCGGGGTGCTCCGGGGTGCCTCCGGTGATGGTGTCGCCGTCGATCTGGACGTGGATGCGCCGCCGCGCGAGGTCGTCGAGGTACTGCCGTCCGGAACGAGCGCCCATGGTTCCTCCAGGTGTCGTGCGTTGCTGCCGATCTCGGCAGCGCCTGTTCTTGATCCCGGTTTGCGTTGTTTCTCTTGAAGCGGCGTAGCCGCTTAGCCCACGCATGCAGCTTGCACCGCCGCGGGCTCTCAGGCGTCGTCTGGCGAGGACAGTCCCAGCGCCGCGTATTGGTCATACACAAGTCGGGGATCCCGGAGTCCAGGCGGCGTCTGGGGTTCCGCTATCCGCACCGCTATGCAGAATTTGTTCGGCGACAGGTATTTCAGAGCAGGTGTTCCATGCCGAGGGAGGATTCGGTGATGGTGACGAAGCGGCCGCCTGCGAAGCCGAGCAGGTCACCGCCGCGGTAGTCGAATTCGACGACCTCGCCGATGTGCAACGTGTGGTCGCCCGCTTCGCAGGTGTGCCACGGGCGGCACTCGAAGTGCGCCAGCGCGCCCGCCAGTCGCGGGGCCGCGCCCGCGTCCAGCCAAACAGGTTCCAGTTGCGGGCGCCCGGCGAAGTGCATGGCGAGGGCCTGGTGTTCCGCGCCGAGCACGTTGATGGTGAACGGTCGGCCGGGCAGTTCGCCGTGCGCCTTGGCGTGACGCGCCACGCTCACCAGCACCAGCGGCGGCTCCATCGACACGGAGGTGAAGGAGTTGGCGGTGAAGCCGTGCCGCCCGGTCGCGCCGTCGAAGGTGACCACCGTGACGCCGGTGGCGAACCTTCCGAGGCAGGACCGGAACCGGCGGTGGCGGACATCGCCGGGAGGACGGGCTGTATCCGACCGGGGCATCTCGACCACCACCTCGTGCGCGACCGAGCTCCGCGCTTTGTGTGTTCTATAATCGAATTCAACGTTCCGTATTAGAACGCTAGTGATGTGTGAGCGGCGGCACAAGGGGTGGGCGGCTATGTTCGCCGACATGGTCGAACGGGCGAAGAACGACGGGGCGCGGTCCCAGACGCTGTCGCGTGGCATCCAGGTGCTGGAGCTGCTCGCCGCGGCGGAACGGCCGCGCAGCATCGACGAAATCGCCGCGGACCTCGGCGTCCACCGCTCGATCGTCTACCGGATCGTGCGCACCCTGGAGGATCACCGCCTGGTGGCGCGGGATTCCGCCGGGCGCTGCGCGCCGGGCGCGGGCCTGGCGGTGCTGGCGCACGGCGTGGCCCGCGACCTACAGAGCGTCGCGGTGCCCGAACTCGCTGCGGTGGCGGCGGATCTGGCGATGACGAGCTTCGTGGTGGTGCACGACCACGGCGAGTGCGTCACGCTCGCCAGCGTCGAGCCCCGGCGCGCGGCGGGCACCGTCGCCGAGCACCCGGGTACCCGGCATCCGCTGGAGCACGGCGCGCCGGGTGTCGCACTGCTCGCGCTGCTGGGCGCGGAAGGGCTGGGGGAGGACGTAGCGGCGCGCGTGGCGGAGGCGCGCCGGCAGGGGTATGCGACGAGCCGCGACGAGGTGATCTCGGGCCTTTCCTCGGTGGCCGTGCCGATCCCGTCGCGCGGGCCGACCTGCGCCGCCGTGGCCGTGGTCTACGTGTCGAGCGATCGGGAGCCCGCGGAGCTGGCGGAGCGGCTACAGGTCGCCGCGAACGCGATCGGCGCCCAGGTCGGCTGACGGCAGCGTCTTCGGCAGGCCGGGGCGGCGCAGCGCTCCGCAAAGGGCGGATGAGATCAGCGAAAGTGTTGCTGCGGCGAGCAAAGCGGCCGGGAATCCCCACTGTGCGACGGCGATGGCGGCCAGGCCGATGCCGACCACGCCGCTGATCGCCTTCGCGCTGTAGATCAGCCCGTGCACTTCGGCGCTGCGCTGCTCGCCGAAGTACTCGCGGGCCAGCGCGGCGAACAGCGGGTAGAACGCGCCGCCGCCGATCCCGGCCGCCGCGGCGCCGGCGATCATCAGCGCGGTCGACTCCTGCGAAACGGCCGCCAGCAGCAGGATTTGGCCGATGGCCTGGATCGTCACCACCCAGCGCAGCGTGCGGCGGCAGCCGATCCGATCGGCGACCGGGATCGCCAGCGCCCGCCCGGCGCCGTTGGTCGCGACGAATGCGGCGGCGGCCGGAGCGGGTGCCAGAGCCGCGGCGAACAGCACCAGGAATGCCGCGTTGAACAACGAAACCGTTGCGGCGCAGAACACGCACGCTGCCATCACCGGGAGCGCCGGCGTGCGCAGCGCCTCGAACGCCGAGTACTGCCGCACCGCGGGCGGGCGGGTGCGAGCCAGGGCCCATTCGCGGGGATCGACGTGCGCGGGCCACCAGTGCCGCGGCGGGTCGGCCAGCGGCAGGCCGCAGCCGAGCACCGCGACGAACAGCACGAGCGCGAAAACGTCCAGCGCCGCGGTCACGTTCCACGGCCCGGTGAGCAGGGCGAGGACGAATGGTGCCGATCCGTATGCGAATGCTCCGGTGACGAACCCGACCCGGGAGGCGGCGCGCTCGGGGAACCACTTGGCGGCCGTCGAAGTGCACGCGGCGTAGACCAGCCCGGCGCCCGTGCCGCCGAGCACGGAGTACCCGGCGAGCAGGCCGGGGAAGGCGTGCGCGTGCGCCAGGCTGAGCACGCCGAGTGAGCAGAGGAATGCACCGGCGATCATCGCCGTGCGCGGGCCGGCGCGGTCGCGTTGCCGCAGGTGCGCCACCGGAAATCCGGCCGCCGCTTGGAAAACCGCCCATCCGGCCAGCGCCCAGAACAGGCTGCCGGTGTCGTGGCCGCCGGCGACCAGCGCGGGAACCGCCGCGCCGTAGGCGTACTGCATGGTGCCGACGACGAGCATCGGCACCCAGCACAGCCACAGCACCGCCGCGCGGGAATGCCCGATGAGCTCGCGCGGCTGCTCGCCCACCCGGTACCGGCGGCCGTGGTGGTCGCGGACCTCGCGGTTCGGCGTGTGCAGGCCGATCATCGCCCACCTCCCGCTCACGTCGGCACCAGCCCGAGGCGGTGCGCGCCCGAGTAGACGTTCATGCTGGTGCCGCGCAGGAATCCGACCAGCGTAAGGCCGGATTCCGCGGCCAGGTCCACGGCCAGCGACGAGGGCGCGGAAACGGCGGCCAGCACGGGAATTCCGGCCATCACGGCCTTCTGGACCAGCTCGAAGGACGCCCGGCCGCTGACCATGAGCACCGTCCCGGACAGCGGCAACCGGTCCTCGCGCAGAGCCCAGCCGACGACCTTGTCGACCGCGTTGTGCCGCCCGACGTCCTCGCGCAGGCACAGCAGTTCGCCGCCCAGGTCGAACAGGCCGCTGGCGTGCAGGCCGCCGGTCCGGTCGAAAACCCGTTGTGCGGCGCGCAATCGACCGGGGAGCTCGATCAGCACGGCCGGGTCCAGCGGTGCGGGTTCGTCGCGGACCGGCCAGGTCGCGATGGTGCGCACTGCGTCGAGGCTCGCCTTTCCGCAGACGCCGCAGGAGGAAGTCGTGTAGAAGTTGCGCTGCAACGAGGTGTCCGGCGGAGCGGTGCCGGGCGCGAGCGCCACGTCGAGCACGTTGTAGGTGTTCGCGCCGCCGTCGGTCGCACCCGCGCAGTAGCGGATGCTCAGCAGGTCGCCGGTGCGGCGCACCGCGCCTTCGCCGACCAGGAAACCGGCGGCGAGGTCGAAGTCGTCGCCGGGCGTGCGCATGGTGATCGTCAGCGGTTGCCCGCCGAGGCGGATCTCCAGTGGTTCCTCGGTGACGAGCGTGTCCGGGCGAGCCCGGCGCGCGCCGTCGCGGAGGCTGATGACACGTCGTCTGCTGGTCACGCGGCCCACCGGGCATCACCCATCCAGGTGCTACTGATCACAAGAGCTTCACTATTCGGACAAATGACTGGATACTGTATGCAAGAAAGGAGGTGCATCTGAATGCGGAAACTTCGTTCCGTGCTGCGGCATTTCGCCAACCTACCGCGCGGTTACGCGGCGGACGGGCGCATGCTGGGGCTGGCCACGTCCGCCGCGATCGAATCCAGCCGCGCGGACCGTCAGCGGTCCGGCGGCGCGCGGCCCGAGTCGGCAGCCCGGGAGCGCTGAGCCGCGGGCGCCGTCATCTCGGGGCACCGCGTGGCAGCAGTCGCTCGTGCACCCACACGAACCCGATCGCGAACCCGACGCTGATCAACGCCTGGTAAGCCAGGAAGGCCAGCGGCTGCGGCGGCCAATCGAACCGCTCGTCCAGGACCAGGCGGGTGCCCACGTCCTGGACGAGCCGCGCGATCGGGAACGCGATCACCCAGTAAAGCGCCACCGGCGCGAAAGCGCCGCCGCGCAACACGCCGTGCTCCCGCATGACGCTGTAGCCCGCCCCGAGCGTGGCCAGCGGTAACGCCAGCATCAGGCCGGTGACCGCGGCCCATCCCGGCGGCGCGCCGCCGGCCAGCACGAGCACTCCGGCGAACAACCCGGCGACCGCCCCGATCACCAGGCCCGGTGCGGATGTCCGACTGCTGAATGGCATGTCAGCTCACGACCACTCCGTACTCGATGAGGCTGTAGAACAGCATTCCGAGGTAGAACACCGCGCCGAAGCCGATGATCACGTTGCTCCACCACCGCGGGCGGATCGGGCGCGGCAGCATCCTGTTGTTCACCAGCAGCAGCACGACGCAGTAGGCGCCCATCGCGAAGGTGGACAGGAACGCGAGGACGTCCAGGATCGCGCCGGGCCCGTCCGCCGGGCCGAACAGCAGGATCAGGATGCCGAAGGCGATGACGCCCCACAGGAACGCCGCGTACAGGTGCGACATCCGGAACCGCCGGGCGCCCGGCACGAAGTGGTAGGTCATGTCGGCCTGACCACGGGAGAACGAGTCGAACAGGCCTAGCGTGGCGTTCAGCCCGATCAGCGCGATGAACCCGAGGAACACCGAGCCCAGCACCGGGCCGCCCGCCGCCGAGAACGCGTCGGCCATCGCGCTCAGCGCCGCCTCCCGCTCACCGGACTCGATCAGCCCGCGCACGCCGGGATTCTCCCGCGCCGCCGACTGCGCCAGCACGGTGAACGAGACCGTCACCAGCATCGTGATGCCCCAGAACAGCAGCAGCGCGTCGAAGGTGACCCAGCGCCGCCAGCCCCTCCACTTGCGCATCTCGTCGGGATCGGAGGTGTCGAACATGAACCCGCGCGAGGGCATCGCCTCTTCCTCGCCGGCGTGCCGCAGGCCGCGGATGCGCGGGATGTGCGCGCCCATCCCGGCGCCCTTGTCGCGCAGGTGCAGCGTGTACCACATCTGCTGCATGCCGGACGGCCCGGCGAAGGCGATCGAGCCGACCACGACCGGGAACCACGACGGCGACATCGCCTCCGCCGGGAAGTACCCGAAGTGGAACATCCCGGTGATGGTGGTGGCCAGGTCCGAGAGGTTGCCGACCATCGCGGCCACCACCGCGGTGCCCACCACCAGCAGCCCGATCAGCACCGACAGCACGTTCTCCAGCAGGTTGTAGATCACCTTGGCCAGCGTGAACACCACGCCGACCAGCAGTAGGCCGATGCACGCCGACACCACCCACGGCACGCCGGTGATCTCCTCCAGCGCCGCCGCGCCCGCCGACAGGTGGCCGGGCCAGATGTAGACCGCGATCGCGGTGACGAAGAAGAACCACATCACGGGCTTGGCCACCCGCGCCGCGCCGGAGAAGATGCTCTCGCCGGTGGCCATCGCGTAGCGGGCCATCTCCAGCATCACCACGGCCTGCAGCGTTACCCCGATGAGGAACAGCCAGCGGATCTCGGGGCCGAAGACCAGCACCAGCCGGGGCCACATGTACGACTCGCCCATGCCGACCCCGAGCGCGACCAGGAACACCGTGGGGCCGAGCAGGTGGATCGACGGTGGCGATTCGGGCAGCTTGCGGATCGGCATCGGCTCCAGCCCGCCGGCCCGCCACACCTCGCCCTGTCCTATTACAGGTTCTGGATCTCTCCCGGGCGCTCTCTCAGCGTCCACATCGGACCTCCTTGCCCTGGTTGGACTGTTCTGAGCCGGGCTCGGCCTGTGGTGCGCGGCGTTCTCGCGCGAAAACGGCGGCTGCCACGCGTGCCGTGCGACGGTTTCGCGCGAAAACGCCGGCCGGTGCCGGACCGGCACACCTCTGTGCTCTCAGTGCGTCAGCCGAGGAGGCCGGCGGCTCGGGCCCACTGGTACTTGGCTCCCAACACCGCGACGGGCTTCTCGGTCGTGTAGGGGTAGGCGACGATGCCGTGGTCGAAGAGGTAGTCGGCGGCCTTCTCGACCTCGGTGTCACCGGCCAGCGACACCACGATCGGCTTGTCGACGCCGTCGGCGCGGGCCTCCTCGGCCACCCGCGCGGCCAGCTCCGCGAAGACCATCGGCGGGGTGACGATGGTGTGCCAGTAGCCGAGGATCAGCGCGTGGATGCGCGGATCCCGCAGCCCCAGCCGGATGGTGGCCTCGTAGGTGCTGGGCGGCTCGCCGCCGGTGATGTCGATCGGGTTGCCCGCCGCCCCGAACGGCGGGATGTAGCGCCGGAACTCCTCGTCGAGGTCCGGCGGGATGTCCATCAGCCGCAGCCCGTTGGCCACGCAGGCGTCCGACAGCAGCACGCCGGAGCCGCCCGCGCCGGTGATGATGACGACGTTCTCGCCGCGCGGCGTGGGCAGCACCGGGATGCCGCGCGCGTACTCCAGCATCTCGTTAAGCCCGGGCGCCCGGACCACGCCGGACTGCCGCAGGATGTCGTCGTAGACCTTGTCGTTGCCCGCCAGCGCGCCGGTGTGCGAGCTGGCGGCCCGGGCGCCGAGATCGGTGCGCCCGGCCTTGAGCACCACGACCGGCTTCTTCTTGGTGACCCGCTGGGCGGCCTCGACGAAGGCCCGGCCGTCCTTGAGGTCTTCCAGGTGCATCGCCACGCAGTGCGTGTTGTCGTCCTGCTCGAAGAACGTCAGCAGGTCGTCTTCGTCCACATCAGACTTGTTGCCGAGTCCGACGATCGCCGACACGCCCATCTTCGTGGTGCGGCTGAAGCCCAGGATGGCCATGCCGATGCCGCCGCTCTGCGAGGTCAGCGCCACGCCGCCGCGCACGTCGTAGGGCGTGCAGAACGTCGCGCAGAGATTCTGCGGAGTGTAGTAGTAGCCGTAGATGTTCGGCCCGAGCAAGCGGATTCCGTGCTTGCGCGCGACCGCCACGACGTCCGCCTGCAGCTCGTGGTTGCCGGTCTCGGCGAAGCCGGACGGGATCAGCACGGCGGCGGCGACCTGCTGCTGGCCGCATTCCTCCAGCGCGGCGGCCACGAACTTGGCGGGCACGGTGAACACCGCGACGTCGACCTGCCCGGGCACGTCGGTGATGCTGCGGTAGGCCTTGCGGCCGAGGATCTCGTCGGCCTTCGGGTTGATCGGGTGGATCTCACCCGCGTAGCCGCCGTTGATCAGGTTCTTCATCACCGAGTTGCCGATCTTGCCGTCGTCGTTGGACGCGCCGATCACGGCCACGCTGCACGGGTTCATCAACCGCTGCATCGCGTGCAGGATCTCCTCCTGCGAATGCCGCACGGGCGGGGCTGTCTCCCCGGTTTCCAGCACGATCCGCACGTCGGCGGCGGTGGCCCCGGCGGCGGTGGCGAACACCGGGTTGAGGTCGAGCTCGCTGATCTCCGGGAAGTCGTGCACCAGATCCGAAACCCGGCGCAACACATCGGCAAGGGCGTCGGCATCCACCGGCTCGCTGCCGCGCGCGCCGCGCAGCACATCGGCGGCGGCGATGTCGTCGAGCATCGAGCGCGCCTGCTTCGGCGACAGGGGAGCGAGCCGGAACGTGACGTCCTTTAGAACCTCGACGAGCACCCCGCCGAGGCCGAACGCGACGACCTTGCCGAAGGTCGGATCGGTGGTGGCGCCGACGATCACCTCGTGGCCGCCGACCATCTGCTGCACCTGCACCCCGGCGATGGCGGGATTCTCGGCGAAGGCGTGCGCGTTGGCGAGGATCTGCGCGTAACCGGCGCGGACCGCGTCTTCGCCGCTCACGTCGACGAGCACGCAGCCCGCATCGGTCTTGTGCAGGATGTCCGGCGAGACGATCTTCAACGCCACCGGGCCGCCGAACTCCCGCGCCAGCGACACCGCCTCGTCGGCGCTGGTCGCGAGGCCCTCCCCGGCGGTGGGGATGCCGTAGGCGTCGCAGAGCACCTTCGCCTCCGGCGCGGTCAGCGCCGCCCGGTCGCCGGCCCGGACCGCGTCGAGCACCTCCCGCACGCGGGCACCGTCGTAAGCCATGCTCAGATCACCCCGTTCGCCTTCAGCTCGGCCAGTTCGGTTTCGTCGATGCCGAGTCGTTCCCGGAAGATCTCGGCGGTGTGCTCGCCGAGCAGCGGGGAGCGGTCGACCCGCACCGGGGAGTCGGAGAGCTTGATCGGGCAGCCGACGGTCTTGAACGCGCCGCGCTCCGGGTGGTCGACGGTGACGATCATGTCGTTGGCGGCCAGCGACGCGTCGTCGATGATCTCCTGGGTGGACAGGATCGGCCCGCACGGGATGTTGTGCTCGTTCAGCGCGGCCAGCACGGACCACTTGTCCAGGCCCAGCGTCCACTCCTCGATCATGCTGAACATCTTGTCCAGTTTGGACAGCCGTGTCTCCGGGGTGGCCCAGTCCGGATCCTCGACCAGCTCGGGCCGCCCGATCAGCCGCGCGATCGGCGCCCAGCCCTGCGGCTGCACGATGACGTAGATGTAGTCGTTCGGGCCGCCGGGCTTGCAGCGCACCGCCCAGCCGGGCTGGCCGCCGCCGGATGCGTTGCCCGAGCGCGGCACCTCGGTGCCGAAGGCGGCGTTCGGGTACTCCCGCAGCGGGCCGTGCGCGAGCCGCTGCTGGTCGCGCAGTTTGACCCGGCACAGGTTGAGCACGGCGTGCTGCATCGCCACCGAAACCCGTTGTCCCTGGCCGGTGTTCGCCCGCTGCAGCAGCGCGGCGAGGATGCCGGCGACGGTGTGGATGCCGGTGCCGGAGTCGCCGATCTGCGCGCCGGTGGCCAGCGGCGGCCCGTCCTCGAAGCCGGTGGTGCTCATCGACCCGCCCATCGCCTGGGCGACGACCTCGTAGGCCTTGAAATGCGTGTACGGGCCGTCGCCGAAGCCCTTGATGGAGGCGTAGACCAGCCGCGGGTTGATCTCGCGCAGCCGCTCCCAGGTGAAGCCCATCCGGTCCACCGTGCCGGGCCCGAAGTTCTCCACCAGCACATCGGAATCGGCGACGAGGTTCGTGAAGATCTCCTTGCCGCGCTCGGACTTCATGTTCAGCGTGATGCTGCGCTTGTTGCAGTTGAGCATGGTGAAGTACAGGCTGTCGGCGTCGTCGACGTCGCGCAGCTGGCGGCGGGTGATGTCGCCGGTCGGCGCCTCCAGCTTCACGACGTCGGCGCCGAGCCAGGCCAGGATTTGCGTCGCGGACGGTCCGGATTGGACATGCGTCATGTCCAGCACCCGGACACCTTCGAGTGCAGTCATCTCGAACACCTCTTTTTCCTTGAAGCGGCGAAGCCGCTTGGCCCACCTTCGCAACCGGCACCGCCGCGGGTTCTCAGGCGTCTTCTCGCGTACTGGGCATGCACAAGCCGGGGATCCCGGACCGCGAAGGCGTCTGAGGTTCCGCCACCGGCACCGCTAAGAAAGATGAGTCTGGAAACCGTGTTTCTCACTTGTACATCGTCTGGTTCATGGTTCCGGGCGCGTAGACGTCCGGGTCGACCCAGACGTTGATCAGCGAGGGCAGGCCCGATTCGCGAGCGCGGCGCAGTGCCGGGCCGATCTCGTCCGGGTCGCGGACCTCTTCGCCATAGCCGCCGAGCATCTGGGCGAACTTGCTGTACTCGACGTCGCCGAGGGTGTTGCCGATCCGGCCGCGGTCCGCGCCGTACTTGGCGATCTGGCCGTAGCGGATCTGGTTCATCGACGAGTTGTTGCCGACGACGCCCACGAACGGCAGGCCGAAGCGCACCATCGTCTCGAAGTCCCAGCCGGTGAGGCTGAACGCGCCGTCGCCGAACAGGCACACCACTTCCTTCTCGGGGCGGGCGTGCTTGGCGGCCATCGCGAACGGCACGCCGACGCCGAGGGTGCCCAGCGGGCCGGGATCCATCCAGTGCCCGGGCGCCTTGGGCTGGATGACCTGGCCGGAGAAGGTGACGATGTCGCCGCCGTCGCCGATGTAGATCGAATCCTCGGTGAGGAACTCGTTGATCTCGTGCACCAGCCGGTACGGGTCGATGGGGGAGGCCGCGGAGTGCTGGCGCGGCAGCCGCTTCTCGTAGGCCGCGGTTTCGACCTCGCGCAACTCCTGCACCCACCTCTTGCGGCCGCTCGCGCCGTTGTCCAGCCGGCCGGAGGTGGCCTGGGCGAGCGCGGTGAGCACCGCGTCGGCGTCGCCGACGATGCCCAGGTCGATGTCGCGGTTGCGGCCGACGGTGCGGTAGTCCAGGTCGATCTGCACCACGGTGGCATCCGGCGAGAGCCGGCGGCCGTAGCCCATCCGGAAGTCGAACGGGGTGCCCAGGATGATGATCAGGTCGGCGTTGTTGAACGCGTAGCGGCGGGCGAGCTGGAAGTGCAGCGGGTCCGCGGGCGGCAGCGTGCCGCGTCCGGCGCCGTTGCAGAACGCGGGCAGGTTCAGCTCGCGCACCAGCTCCACCGCGGATTCCGTGGCGCGGCAGGTCCAGGTCTGGCTGCCCAGCAGGATGCAGGGCTTCTCCGCCTTGACCAGCAGGTCGGCCAGCTTCTCGACGGCGTCGGGATCGCCGGCGGAGCGGGTGGTGGCGCGGTATCCGCCCGCGCCGGGGATGCGCGCCTTCTCCACCGGAACCTTGGCGTCGAGGATGTCGCGCGGGATCTCCAGGAACGACGGGCCGGGCGAGCCGTGGAAGCATTCCCGGAACGCCATCGACACCATGTCGGCGACGCGTTCGGTGTGCGGCACGGTGGCGGCGAACTTGGTGATCGGGTTCATCATGTCGACGTGCGGCAGGTCCTGCAGCGAGCCCATCTTGTGCTGCGACAGCGCGCCCTGCCCGCCGATGAGCAGCATCGGGCTCTCGGCCCGGAACGCGTTGGCCACGCCGGTGACCGCGTCGGTGGTGCCCGGCCCGGCGGTGACCACGGCGCAGCCCGGGCGCCCGGTGATCCGCGCGTAGCCGTCGGCGGCGTGCGCGGCGACCTGCTCGTGCCGGACGTCGATCACGTCGATGCCTTCGTCGACGCAGCCGTCGTAGATGTCGATGATGTGCCCGCCGCAGAGCGTGAAGATGGTGTCCACGCCCTCGGCCTTGAGCGCCTTGGCGACGAGGTGACCGCCGGAGATCAGCTCGGTTTCGCCTGCTTGGTCGGTTGTCGTCTGGGCCATCTGCGCTCTCCTCCAAGCCGGTGCCTACGGTCGGCTCCATACTGCATACCGTATGAGATGCCTTTCAGGCTTACCGCAGAACCAGGTGGGTGTCCATAGCCGGATCCGGGCTCCTCGCGCGGACCTTGATCGTCCACAATGGAATTTTGCAGAGCGATTTTCGCTGGTCAGACGTCTAGGATGTGGCTCATCGGGTGGATTGCCAAGTGGGGCGAGGCTGACGCAATCTTGCCGCGAGAGTCACATACTGTATACACTCCATGCCGGCGGTCGCCTTGCACGGCATTTGCCATCGAACGGCGGATGGTCGGCGCCGAACGGACCGGCGAGCATGAGACCCCACGCTGCGAAGCCCGAAACGGGCGCCGTTCGCACCGGCAGCGGCTCTCCCGCTCGGCGTCGTGCGGATCCCGCCCGTGGCCGACGCGCCGGGCGATCCGCTCGGCCAGCGCTGGAATGCGTTGGTGCAAAAGAGAATCCGCGCGATCTTCGATATCGAGGAGGCGGCAGGAATGGGTTACACGAGGCTGACCGAGCCCCTGGTGCGAGACGGCGGCGACCTGCGGCCCGCGTCGTGGGAGGAAGCGCTCGACCGAGCCGCCGGAGGAATCGCGCGCACCGTCGAGGAGCGCGGGCCGGACGCCTTCGGCGTCTTCTCCTGCGCCCGTGCCACCAACGAGATGAACTACGTGGCGCAGAAGTTCGCGCGCGCCGTGATCGGCACCAACAACGTCGACTCCTGCAACCGGACCTGCCACGCGCCGAGCGTGGCGGGCCTGGCGCAGGTCTTCGGCAGCGGCGGCGGCACGTCGTCCTACCAGGAGATCGAGGACGCCGACCTGATCGTGCTGTGGGGCTCCAACGCCCGCGAGGCGCACCCGATCTTCTTCCACCACGTGCTCAAGGCGGTCAACCGCGGCGCCAAGCTGTACGTGGTGGATCCGCGGCACACCAGCACCGCGAAGTGGGCGCACCGCTGGTTGCAGCTCAACGTCGGCACCGACATCGCGCTGGCGCACGCGATCGGCCGGGAGATCATCGCGTCCGGGCTGACCAACCGCTCCTTCATCGACCGCGCCACCGGCGGTTTCGACGCCTACGCCGCCGAAGTGCAGCAGTGGACGCCGGAAGTCGCGGCGCTGGAAACCGGCGTGCCTGCCGAGCTCATCGAGGAACTCGCCCACGCCTACGCGCGCGCCGACCGCGCCCAGCTGTGCTGGACGCTGGGCATCACCGAACACCACAACGGCACCGACAACGTGCTGTCGCTGATCAACCTGTCCCTGCTGACCGGGCACGTCGGCCGCTACGGCAGCGGCCTGAACCCGTTGCGCGGCCAGAACAACGTGCAGGGCGGCGGCGACATGGGCGCGATCCCCAACCGGCTGCCCGGCTTCCAGGACATCCTCTCGCCCGAGGTCCGCGAGCGGTTCGACGCGGCCTGGGGATCGAGCATCCCGCCCCGCTACGGCTGGCACCTGACGCAGATGTTCGAGGCGATGGATCGCGGCGACCTCACCGCGGTGTACGCGATCGGGGAGAACCCGGTGCAGTCCGAGGCCGACTCCGGCCGCACCCTCAAGCGGATGCGGAACCTGGAACACCTGGTGGTGCAGGACATCTTCCTCACCAAGACCGCGCAGCAGGCGCACATCGTGCTGCCCGCCTCGGCGGCCTGGTGCGAGACGGACGGCACGTTCACCAACAGCGAGCGGCGGGTGCAGCGGGTGCGCAAGGCGCTGGATCCGCCCGGCGGGGCGCGCAACGACATCGACATCATCTGCGAGATCGCGCGGCGCCTCGGCCACGACTGGCACTACGACACCGCCGAGCAGGTGTGGGAGGAGGTGCGGGCGCTCTCGCCGATGCACCACGGCATGTCCTACCCGCGGCTGGCGGAGCTCGGCGGAATTCAGTGGCCGTGCTTCGCCGAGGATTCGCTGGAGCCGACCTACCTGCACGCCAGGCTGTGGGCGGACGACCCGGCCGAGCGCGGCGAGCCGGCGGTGTTCGCGCCGGTGCCGCACAGTCCGCCGGTCGACGAGCTCAGCGAGGAGTACCCGCTGCGGCTGACCACCGGCCGCCGGCTGGACTCCTACAACACCGGGGTGCAGTCGGCGGGCTTCAACTCGCCGATGCGGCGCGGCGAAACCCTCGACCTGTGCCCGGCGGACGCCGAGGCGCTGGGCGTGGCGGAGGGGGAGCGGGTGCAGATCTCCTCGCGCCGCGGCTCGATCGTCGCGCCGGTGCGGCTGGACGCCGGGCTGCGGCCGGGCCTGGCGTTCATGACCTTCCACTTCCCGGACGAGGTGGACGTCAACCTGATCACCATCGAGGCCACCGACCCGGTGGCGGGCACCGCCGAGTACAAAGCCGCGGCGATCCGCGTCGACAAGCTGCCCGCGGAAGCCACCGTCCAGCCCGCATCTGTTTCCGTAGTCGCGAGGAGGAGTCGCGGTTTTCTCGACCGCATTTGATCAAACCTGGAGAGATCGAGTAGGGTGTCAGGTGTCGGAATGTTCCCGGTAACGGCCCGTTTCAGATTCAGGGATCACACGTATCGGTCTAGGCTGGTGCGTCACCGTTCGTGCGGGGTTCCCTGGAGAAGGAGCGGAATCGTAGCCATCGCCGCAAGTTGCGGAAGGATGGCCGATCGGCTGAGACTGCCCAGCCTGGACTCCAGCCGTGCTTTTGGTACGGCGGAGAGCGAAATGTCCTACTCGAACAGCTATGCACAACGAGTAGGAAGCAGGCGCTGTGGATCTGAAGTTGCTCAATTCCGCACCGACAGATGCCGAGCGTGCGGCGGTGGATGCGCTGCTCGGCCCGCCGGGAGGTAACGGGCACGGCCTGCGGACGGGGCGGGACCAGCTGTTACCCGCTCTGCACGCGGTCAACGACCGGGTGGGCTGGATCAGCCAGGGCGCGCTGAACCACATCTGCGAACGGCTGGCCATCCCGCCGGCCGATGCCTACGGAGTGGCCAGCTTCTACGCGCTGTTCGCGCTGGGCCCGCGCCCGCCGCGGGTGGTGCACGTTTGCGACGACCTGGCGTGCAAGGCGGGCGGATCGGCGCAGGTGTGCGCGGCGTTGGAGGCTTCGCTGGGCCCGGCGGGCAAGGACCACGACGGCGTGATGTGGCTGCGCAGCCCGTGCCTTGGCGTATGCGAGCGGGCCCCGGCGGCGCTGGCCTTCCAGGCCGGTGACCCGGCGCGCGTTCAGCTGGTAGCTCCGGCCAGTGGCGAGTCCACTGTGGATCTGGCGGAAGGCGGTCCGGTCAGCGATGATCGCGAACCGCCGGTGCGGGATTCGGTGCCGCAGGCCGGAGACCCGAAGCTGCGCCTGCTGCGCCGGATCGGCGTCGTCGACCCGGAAAGCCTTGATGACTACCGGGCGCACGGCGGCTACGAGGCGCTCCGGCGGGCCCTGGACGTCGGCGCGGCCGAGGTGATCCGGCAGCTCAGCGAGGCGCGGTTGACCGGGCGAGGCGGTGCGGCGTTCCCGACCGGCCGCAAGTGGGAGGCCACCGCGGGCCAGCCGGCGCGGCCGCACTACCTGGTGTGCAACGCCGACGAGAGCGAGCCGGGCACCTTCAAGGACCGGGTGGTCATGGAGGGCGACCCGTTCGCGGTGATCGAGGCGATGACCATCGCCGGCTTCGCGACCGGCTGCGCCCGCGGCTACCTCTACATCCGCGGCGAGTACCCGCGCGCCACCCGCCGCCTGCGGAACGCGATCGCCCAGGCCCGCGAGCGCGGCCTGCTCGGCCGCGGCATCCTCGGCCGGGAGGGCTTCGACTTCGACATCGAGCTGCGCCGCGGCGCGGGCGCCTACATCTGCGGCGAGGAGACCGCGATCTTCAACTCGATCGAGGGCTACCGCGGCGAACCGCGCAGCAAGCCGCCGTTCCCGGTGGAGCGCGGCCTGTTCGGCAAGCCGACCGTGGTCAACAACGTCGAGACGCTGATCAACGTGCCGCTGATCCTGACCGCCGGCGGTGCGGAGTACGCGCGCACCGGCACTGAGCAGTCGACCGGAACGCGGCTGTTCTGCCTGTCCGGCAGCGTGCGGCGGCCGGGCGTCTACGAGGTCGCGTTCGGCACGACCCTGCGGGAGTTGCTGGAGCTGGCCGGCGGGGTGCCGGACGCGCGGCGGTTGCGCGCGGTGCTGCTCGGCGGCGCGGCGGGCGGGTTCATCGGGCCCGACCGGCTGGACCTGCCGCTGAGCCTGGAAGCCGTGCGGGCGGCCGGCACCACGCTGGGTTCCGGGGTGGTGCTGGTCTTCGACGACACCGCCGACCTGCCCGCGTTGTTGCTGCGCATCGCCGCGTTCTTCCGCGACGAGTCGTGCGGGCAGTGCGTGCCGTGCCGGGTCGGGACGGTGCGGCAGGAGGAGGCGTTGCAGCGGCTCGTGCGAGATCGCGGCAACGGTGCGGCCGACCTCGCGCTGCTGCGCGAAGTCGGCCAGGTGATGCGTGATTCGTCCATCTGCGGGCTCGGGCAGACGGCCTGGAACGCGGTGGAGTCGGCAATAGAGCAACTCGGCGCGTTCGCAGCTGGAGGATCGCATGAGTGACGATTTCACCGCCGCCCGAGCGGATGTCCCGGAGGGATCGGCATGACCGCCGTCGACATCGGGCTTCCGCGCCGCCTGGTCGAGTTCACTTTGGACGGTCAAACCGTCAGCGTGCCGGAGGGCTCGACGATCCTGGACGCATGCAGCGCGCTGGGCATCTCGATCCCCACGCTGTGCTGGGGCGACACGCTGCAACCCCGCAACGCCTGCCGGATCTGCATGGTGGAGGTCGAGGGCTCGAGAACCCTGGTGCCGTCGTGCTCGCGGCAGGTCGCGCCCGGCATGGTGGTGCGCACCGACTCCGAGCGCACCCGGCGCAGCCGCAAGGTGGTGCTGGAACTGCTGGGCTCCTCGGCGGATCTGTCGAGCACGCCGCAGGTCGGCGAGTGGATGGCCGAATGCGGCGCGCAACCGGAGCGTTTCGGCCCGCCCGAGCCGGCGGCCGACGACCGCGACGAACGCCGGCCGGGAGAGCACGAGGAGCCGGACGGCAGCGCGGCCGCGACGGTGCGGCAGCCCGCGAAGGTCGACAACGACCTCTACGTCCGCGACTACGGCAAGTGCATCCTCTGCTACAAGTGCGTGGACGCCTGCGGTGAGCAGTGGCAGAACACCTTCGCGATCGCCGTCGCCGGGCGCGGTTTCGACGCGCGGATCTCCACCGAGTTCGCCCAGCCGCTGCCCGATTCCGCCTGCGTCTACTGCGGAAACTGCATCGAGGTCTGCCCGACCGGCGCGCTGAGCTTCAAGAAGGAGTTCGACATGCGCGGCGAGGGCACCTGGGACGAGTCGCGGCAGCGGCAGACCACCACGGTGTGCACGTTCTGCGGTGTCGGCTGCAACCTCACGCTGCACACGCAGGACAACGAGATCGTCCGGGTCACCTCGCCGCACGACAGCTCGGTCAGTCACGGAAACCTGTGCATCAAGGGCCGGTTCGGCTGGCAGCACGTGCAGAACCGGGAGCGGAAGGGCGAGCCATGACCGGGCGGGCGGGCAACCACCGCACCGGTCTCGACCGAATCGTGCGCACCGTCGTCGAACCGGCGGCGCACGAGGTGGACGGCCTGGGCCGGTTCCCCCGCCCGGCGATCAACGCCCTGGGCCGCGCCGGGATCCTCGGCCTGACGGTGCCGGCCGGCTGCGGCGGAGGCGGCCACGGGCTCGGCGAAGCGGTGCAGGTCGTGACGCGGGTGGCGCGGGCCTGCGGCTCGACTGCGGCCGTGCTGCTGTCGCATTTCGCTGCGGTGGCGGTGCTTTCCCGGCACGCGCCGCCGGATTTGTTGCGCGACATCGCGGCCGGTCGGCACCTGAGCACGCTCGCGCTGGCCGAGGCGGGCGGGCGGCCGTTCGTCCCGGCCGAGCGGCCGCACGAGCACGGCGGAGTCGTCGACCTGCGCGCTCGCAAGGACTGGGTGACGGCCGCGGGCGAAGCGGACAGCTACGTGTGGTCCAGCCGCGCCGTGGGTGCCTCCGGCGCCAGCACGCTGTGGCTGGTTCCGGCGTCCGCGCCCGGCATGTGCATCCCGGCGGCGGTCGACGGTGGCGGCCTGCGGGGAAGTGCGACGGCCACCATCACCGCGGACCCGGTGCGGGTTCCGGTGTCCGCGATGCTGGGCGAGGACGGCGCGGGCGTGGACCTGGCCCTGACGGCGGCGCTGCCGTGGCTGCTCGCGCTGAACGCGGCGCTGGCGCTCGGACTGATGGAATCGGTGGTGCAGCGATCGGTGGAGTGCGTGAACGGGCCGCAACCGTCCTGGGCCCGCTGGCAGGGCCCGCCGTCCCGGCAGCCCGAAATCCGGGCCGACCTGGCGAGGATGCAGACGAAGCTCGACACGATCCGCCTGCTGCTCGCCGACGCGGTCCAGGCGGCCTGGCGGCAACCTGCCGACGCGCAATGCGGTCTGCTGCGGCTGCGGGCGGCGGCAGGCGAAAGCGCGGTCCAGGTGGCGGAGCTCGGCATGAAGGTCTGCGGCCAGTTCGCCTTCCGCGCGGACTCCGGCATCGAACGCCGCTTCCGCGACGCCCACACCGCGAGCTACGGCCAACTCCCGGCGGACACGGCCCTCGACCACCTCGGCCGGATGCTCTGCGGCCTGCCGCTGCTGGCCTGATCCGCTACTTGCCGCGGGGTTTCGCGCGGGTGTGCATCCGTTCGCCCTGCGGCCCGAACAGGCTGAGGATCTCCACCGGCGCCTCGCCGGTGCTGCCGAACCAGTGCGGCAGGCGCGTGTCGAACTCGGCCGCTTCGCCGACCTTGAGCACGACGTCGTGGTCGGCGAGCACCAGCCGCAGCTTCCCGTTGAGCACGTACAGCCACTCGTAGCCCTCGTGCGTCCGCGGTTCGGGTTCGCTGCGGTCGGTGCCGATGACCATCTTGAAGGCCTGCAGGCCGCCGGGGTGCTGGGTGAGCGGCACCACCGTCATGCTGTCCTGCCGGATCGGCTTCATCCGCACCCGGGGATCGCCGACCGGCGGGGCGCCGACCAGCTCGTCCAGCGGCACCTGGTGGGCGTTGGCGATCGGCAGCAGCAGCTCCAGGCTGGGCTTGCGCTGCCCGGACTCCAGCCGGGACAGCACGCTGATCGAGATCCCGGTCGTCTCCGACAGGGCCGCGAGGGTGCAGTTGCGCTCCTGGCGGATGCGTTTGAGCCGCGGCCCGACGGCGGCGAGGACGTCTTCCATGTCCTTATTGCAGAAACAGCAACAAGGTTTGTCAAGTCTGCCGGGCCGGGCGCAAGGTGGGTGCCATGAGGTCGGAAACGGTAGACGTACTGGTCATCGGCGGTGGTGCCGCCGGATTGAACGCCGCGCTCGTGCTGTCGCGGGCCCGTCGCCAGGTGCTGGTGGTCGACTCGGGCGAGCCGCGCAACGCACCGGCGCACCAGGTGCACGGATTCATCTCGCGGGACGGCACGCCGCCGGCGGAACTGCTGGCCACCGGCCGAGCGGAAGTCGAGCACTACGGCGGCCGGGTCGTGGCGGGCGAGGTGCGTGCGGCACGGCGCGACGGCGAGGAATTCGAGGTCGAGCTGGCCGACCGCGTGGTGCGGGCACGCCGGTTGATCGTGGCGACCGGCCTGCGCGACGAGCTCCCGGAGGTTCCCGGACTGCGGGAGCGCTGGGGACGGGACGTGCTGCACTGCCCGTACTGCCACGCCTGGGAGGTCCGTGACCAGCGGTTCGGCGTGCTCGGCTGGCAGCCAGGAGCCGTGCACCAGGCCCTGCTGGTGCGGCAGTGGTCGGACGACGTGGTGTTCTTCGCCGAATCCCTGGACGACGACAGCCGCGCGAAGCTGGTCGCGCGCGGCGTGCGGATCGTCGACGGCGTGGTCGGCGGCCTGCAGGTGGCGGGCGACGAGTTGCGCGGCGTGCGACTGGCGGACGGGACCGTCGAGGAGCTGCCCGTGTTGTTCGTGCCGCCCCGGTTCGTGCCCAACGACGCGTTGCTGACCGGGCTGGGCTGCGAGCTCGGGGACGACGGCTGGGTGCGGGTCGATCCGCGCGGGCTGACCAGCGTGCCGGGGGTGTGGGCCGTCGGCAACGTGGTGGACCCGCGGGCGCAGGTGGTGCACGCGGCGGCGGCCGGCGCGGCGGCCGCCGCCGCCGTGAACGCGGATCTGGTGGAAGCGGACTTCGTGGAGGTGGCGCGGTGAACGACATCGACTGGGCGGCGATGGCCGACCTGCTGGAGTTGGAGGGCGAGACGCACGGCCCGTACGTGCGGCAGGCCATCGAGGAGCTGGAAAACCTGACCCCGCAACGGGTTCTGGACATCGGCAGCGGGCCGGGCGTCGCGGCCTGCCGGCTGGCGGCGGCGTTCCCGCAAGCCGAGGTCACGGCGGTGGACGGGACGCCGGAACTGCTGGCGCGCGCCGAGCAGCGGGCCGAGCGGCTCGGCGTCAAGCTGCGCACCCAGGTGGCCGAGTTCCCGGCGGGACTCGCGGGCCTGGAACCGGCGGATCTGGTGTGGGCGGGGCAGGTCGTGCACCACGTCGGCGATCAGCAGGACGCGCTGGACCGGCTGGCCGGGCTGCTCGCGCCCGGCGGCGTGCTGACCATCGTCGAGGGCGGGCTGCCGGAGCGCTGGCTGCCGCGCGACCTCGGCTTCGGGCGTCCCGGCCTGCAAACCCGGCTGGATGCGGTCATGGCGGAGCTGTTCGGCCAGATGCGGTCCGAGCAGCCCGGATCGGTGCGGGTGCTCGAGGACTGGCCCGGCATGCTGCGGGCGGCGGGCCTGACCGACGCGCGCAGCAAGACCTTCCTCGTCGAGCACTCCGCGCCCCTGGCCGACGGGCCGAGGCGGTTCGTGCGGCGGTTGCTGGAGCGCCAGCGCAGGAATCTCGCCGAAGTCCTGGACTCCGACGACCTGGCCACGTTGGACAGGCTGCTGGATCCGGCCGATCCGGCGAGCATCGACCGGCGGCAGGACCTGTTCCTGCTGGCGGCGAAAACGGTGCACTTCGGGCGCAAGCCGCACTCCTGATGCGCGATCCGCGCGCGCTCCGGGTGGCTACCGCGACCCGGAGCGCGCGAGGTGACCGTCCAGAGGAGTAGGGCGCCAGGCGCGGGCGAGTTGGTCGCGCAGCAGCGGTTCGGGGCTGTCGTCGTCGCCGTTGAGCCGGTCGTCGAGCCGGATGAGCGTGTCGCAACGGGCGAGCACGAGGCCTCTGACGAGAACGTCCTCGCCGCAACCGGCGCGCTCGGCGATGCGGGCGGCGGCGGGTGCCCCGACCGAGATGACGAGCCCCGCGACATCCGTTGCCGGATCGCCGATTTCGGCGTCCGTCCAGTCCAGCACGCCGGAAATCGCACCGGATTCGTCGACGAGCAGGTGCTCGCCCTTCAGGTCGGCGTGCAGCAGGACTCCTGCCCGCGGCGAGCCGACCGGCAGATCGAGCCGGCCTTGGTCGCACTCCTCGCGGAGCCGGTCCTGCGCCGCGAGCCGGCCGGCTGCGGCCGTCGCTTCGCGCACCGGAGGACGGCGATCGACAGCGGTCGGGACGCCCAGCCCGGCGGCGGCCGAAGTGGGCACTGCCCACAGCCGCGACAGCATCGCCGCCAGATCCCGTTCGCCCGCTGCGGACACCGGCCGCGCCTCCGCGGAAATCCCGGGCAGGCGTTCGTCCACTGTGAACGTCAGGCCGGGCGCCCATTCGCCGAAGGCGGCCGAGCGGGGCAGTGCCACGCCGATCTGGTCGCGGAGCAGGTCGCGGACCGCGAGCTCGCGGCGTTGCCTTAGCGCCGATTCGGCGTCCGCGACGAACCGCGCCACGTGCTTCTCGCCGACCGACCACGACAGGTGCTCCCCGCCCTCGTCGATCGGGCGCACCGCGAGTGCTCCGCGCAGTGCCAACGCATCCGCGACCAGCGAAGCCACTTGCTGCGCGGTCAAGTTCGTCGAGGCCGTCACGCCGACGATTGTCCCGCTCAGTCCTCGGAGTTCTGCGCCAGGTAGGTCTCGCGGGTGTGCTCGGTGTGCTCGCGCATCAGCTGGGCCGCCCGGTCGGCCTCGCCCTTGCCGATCGCGTCGATCAGGGCCGAGTGCTCGTCCCAGGACTTCTTGCCCCGGGACTTGGCCACCGGGGTGTGGTAAAAGCGGACCCGGCGGGCCACCTGGGCCGCCATCTCCTTGAGGATCTTGTTGCCGGACATCTCGGTGATCAGGTGGTGCAGTTCTGCGTTGGCCGCGACCATCTCGTCGATGTCGTCGGCCTTGAGGGCCTGGACGCCGCGCTTGTAGACCTGCTTGAGCCCGGCCACGCCCTCCTTGGTCGAGTTCAGCGCCGCCAGCCGGGCGGACTCGGCCTCCAGCAGCGTGCGGACGCTCAACAGCTGGTCGGCCTCGTCCGGGGTGGGGCTGTGCACGAACGCGCCGTAGCCCGGCCGCAGATCGACCCACTCGTCCTTCTTCAGCCATTGCAGCGCTTCGCGCACCGGCTGCCGGGAAACGCCGAGCAGTTCGGCGAGTTCCTTCTCGACCAGGTGCTGGCCGGGCTTGAGCTCGCCGGTGATGATCAGTTCCAGGATGGCTTCGTAGACGGTCTCCCGGAGCGGGACCGGGCGCGCGACCTGGCGCGCGGCGATGCCTTGCGGCAGTTTCGAGGTCAGCGACATGCGGTCAACTCCGGGGCTGGGCCAGGTCCGCCCGGCGGTCCTGGTCGGTTCGTGCGCTTGCGGTCGCCTGTCGGCGGCGGGCGTTTTGCCCGATGGCTTTAGCATACAGTATGCGGCTCTCGGGGACCCGCAACCGCGTGGCGCGCCGCTGTTCGCGCAGGTGACCGCTCGTGAGCACTTTGGGTCGCTATAGCACTCCAAAACGCTCACGAGCACTGATCGTCCACATAGGACGTATCGCTGGGCCGAACGGATGGAACGGACTGGTGCTGCTGGACATGACGTGCGCAGCGGGACTAGAACCACTGGTGCTGGGCCGAAAAACGGCCAGCGGGGGACCAGCGATCCTCCCAGCCGGAGGCGCTCATGCACGTGCCTGCGTTGTTGTGGTTCGCGACGGTGGGAATCCTGCTCGCGCTCGTTGCCCGCGATCTGGTTTCGGGCTGGCGGGCGCAGCCCGAACCGTCGCCGGTCAACGATGCGCTCGCGGTCGGCGGCTACCTCCTGCTCGCCGCGCTGTTCGGCGTCGCGGTGCTCGCCATCGGTGGTGCACCGAACGCCGGGGCGTTCTTCGCCGGGTGGGGGAGCTCGCTGGCGGTCACAGTCGATGCGCTGGTGGTGTTCGTGCTGATCACCAGCGGGGCACGGGATCGGCACCGGCTCGTGGTCCTGGGCGTGGCCGCTTCTGTGCTGGCCCGGTGCGGGCTGATCGCGTTCGGCATCCCGGGCGCATCCGCCGTCGCCTGGGTCTCCGCGCTGTTCGGCGCCTGCGTGCTCGCAGCCGCGTGGCCGGTCTTCCGCCACGACGATGCGGCGACCCTCCCGGCGGTGCTGGGCAGGCCCGGAGCCGCGCCGGCCGCAGCGGTGCTCGCGGCCGCGGTTCTCGCGCTGTTCTCGGTGTCGGCAGCGGTCACCGGCGGGGCGTACCTGGCGTTCTGCGCCGGCATGTTCTCCCTGCTCGGCTTCCACCGGCTGTTCCGCCTGGTCGTGGGCCTGGTCGACCGGATCCCGGACGCGTCGGTCGGGCTCGCGGTGGTGCTGGTGTTCATCGGCGTGAAGTCGGTGCTGGCCGGGGTGACCGGAACCGCGCCGGACACGCAGGTCACCGTGCTGACGCTCGGGATGATCGCCGTGGTCGCCGCGCTGAGCGCGATCACCGCGGCGCGCGCGCCCTCGCCCTGACCCGGAATTCGCGCGGCTCGCCCGGCGTTCCGCAAGGACCACGAGATTCCGGTTGGAGGCCCGCGATGGCTTCGGAGGATCGGTTCGACGAGATGGACGCCTACTCGCGGACGGTGGCCGCGGTGGCGGCGGCGATCACGCCCAGCGTGGCGAGCCTGCACTCGTCCGGCGAATGGGGCGACGCGGCCGGATCGGCGGTGGTGTTCACCGACGACGGCTTCATGCTGACCAACGCGCACGTCATCGGCCGGGCCGGCGGCGGCACGGCGCGCTTCGCCGACGGCACCAGCACCCTGTTCACCGTCGTCGGCACCGATCCGCTCTCCGACCTGGCCGTGGTCCGGGCGGTCGGGAAGACGCCGCCGCCGGTGCGGCTCGGCGACAGCGACCGGTTGATGGTCGGGCAGCTCGTCGTCGCCGTGGGCAATCCGCTCGGGCTGGCCGGGTCGGTCACCGCGGGCGTGGTCAGCGGGCTGGGCCGGTCGCTGCCCGTTCGAATCGGGAACGCCGCCCGCATCATCGAAGACGTGATCCAGACCGACGCCGCACTCAACCCCGGAAGCTCCGGTGGCGCGCTGGCGGACTCGCGGGGCGTTGTGGTGGGCGTGAGCACCGCGGTCGCCGGAGTCGGCCTGGGCCTGGCGATCCCGATCAACGCCACCACCCGGCGCATCGTCGACTCGCTCGTGCGGCACGGCCGGGTCCGCCGCGCCTTCCTGGGCCTGGTGACCATCCCGGCGCCGCTGCCGGACGACCTGGCCGAACGCACCGGGCAGCACACCGGTCTGCGGGTGGTCGACGTGGTGCGGCAGAGCCCGGCGGACCGGGCCGGGCTGCACCGCGGCGACCTAGTGCTGACCGCGGGCGGTAGCCCGGTGCGCGACGCGCAGGGCCTGCAACGGCTGATGTTCGCCGAGGCCATCGGCCGGCCGCTGCAGATCACGGTCACCCGCAACGGCGCGCTGGTCGACGTGATCACCGAACCCGTGGAGCTCCTGGACAGCCAGCGCTAGGCGGGCGGAGCCGGCCCGGCGGCATAGAGTCGGACGGTGCTCTCCGGATCCATCCCGGTCACGCCGGCGCTCGGCGTGGCCATCGCGCTCCTGTTGGTCGCCGCCGCGGCGGTCGCCGGCCTTGGCGGACTGGCGCGGTACCGCGACGTGCTGTTCGCCGGCCTGCGTGGCGCGGTGCAGCTGCTCGTCGTCTCGCTGCTGATCGCCTACATCGTCCGCTGGACCGCCCTGGCGGTGCTGTTCATCGTGCTGATGTTCACGATCGCCGCGCACACCGCCGGGCGGCGCATCACCGGCGACCGCACGTGGCTGTGGGCGGCGCTGCCGATCGCCGCCGGTGTCGCACCGGCGGTGCTGCTGCTCGTGGTCACCGGCGCGGTCCCGCTGACCGGGCTGGTGCTGATCCCGCTGGTGGGGCAGTTGATCGGCGGTGCGCTGGTGGCGACCGCGCTGGCCGGGCGGCGGCTGCTGGACGAACTGCAGCAGCGGCGCGGCGAGGTGGAGGCCGCGCTGGCGCTGGGCCTGGTGGACCGCGCGGCGCGAATGGAGATCGCGCGACCGGTGGCCGGCAGCGCCCTGGTGCCCGCGCTGGACCAGACCCGCACCGTGGGCACCGTGACGCTGCCGGGCGCGTTCGTCGGGATGCTGCTCGGCGGCGCCAGCCCGATCCAGGCCGGGATCGTCCAGCTGTACGTGCTGGTGGCGCTACTGGCGGTGGAGTCGGTGGCGATCCTGGTCGTACTGGAGATCGTCGCGCGCGGCCTGCTGACCCGAACCGGGGCGCGCCTATTCTTCCGGGCATGACGGACTTCCGGCGATGGCCCCTGCGCGGCCTGGCCGCCGATGTGGCGCTCGCGCTGGTGGTCGCGGCGATGGTCGTGGGCTCCGGGCTGCTGCGGTTTCCCACCACCTTCGCCGACTTCCACCTGCTGGACGGCCTGCTGATCGCCGCCGCCTGCGCGGCCCTGCTCCTCCGCCGCCGGTTTCCGGTGCCGGTCGCGCTGATCACGCTGGTGTCGTGCGGCGTCTACTACCCGCTGAGCACGTTCGACGGGCCGCTGGTGCTGGCGTTCGCGGTCGCACTGTTCACGGTGGCGGCCGAGGGGCACACCGCGGTGGCGGTGGTGCTGGCCGTCGCGGCGATGCTGCTGGTCGGCTACGGCGAGGCGAGTACCGGCCAGCGGCACCTCGACAACACCTCGCTGTACCTGCTGGCCGGGTGGCTGGTCGCGGCGGTCGCGATCGGCGGCCTGGTCCGCAACCGCCGCGCCTACCTGCACGAGGCCGAACAGCGGATGCTGGCCGCCGAACGGGAGAAGGACGAGGAAGCGCGCCGCCGCGCCAGCGACGAGCGGCTGCGGATCGCGCGGGAACTGCACGACGTGCTCGGCCACCACATCTCGCTGATCAACGTGCAGGCCGGGGCCGCGCTGCACCGCCTGGCCGCCGATCCGGGCCAGGCGGAACCGGCGCTGGTGTCCATCAAGCAGGCCAGCAAGGACGCGCTGCGCGACCTGCGGGCCACGCTCGGCGTGCTGCGCCAGGTCGACGAGGCGGCGCCGACCGCGCCCGCCCCGAGCCTGGCCCGGATCGACGAGCTGGTCGAGCAGGCCGGGGCCGCCGGGCTGGCGGTGCGCACCGAACTCGCCGGGCCGGTCCGGCCGCTGCCGCCGGAGGTCGATCTCGCCGGCTACCGGATCGTGCAGGAGGCGCTGACGAACGTGACCCGACACGCCGACGCGCGCACGGCTTGCGTGCGGATCCGGTATTCCGATCATGATGTGCGGGTGGAGATCGACGACGACGGAGTCGGCGCGGCGGACCGAAACGCCAACCGGGGCAACGGGATCCGGGGGATGGAAGAACGCGCGCAGGCGCTCGGCGGGGAATTCTCGGCCGGGGCGCGCCCGTCGGGCGGTTTCCGGGTGCACGCTCGCCTGCCTTGGAGGAATGCCACGTGATTCGGGTGCTGCTGGCCGACGACCAGACCCTGGTGCGCGCCGGTTTCAGGTCCATCCTGGGCAGTGAGGACGACATCGAGATCGCGGCGGAGGCGCCCGACGGCGCCGAGGCGGTGCGCCGCGCGGCGGAGCTGCGGCCCGACGTGGTGCTGATGGACATCCGGATGCCGAACCTGGACGGCCTGGAGGCGACCCGGCGGATCGCCACCGACCCGAAGCTGGCCGCGGTGAAGGTGATCATCCTGACCACCTTCGACCTGGACGACTACGTCTACGCCGCGCTTCGCGCCGGGGCCAGCGGTTTCCTGGTCAAGGACACCGAGCCGACCGAGCTGATCCACGCGGTGCGGGTGGTGGCCCGCGGCGACGCGCTGCTCGCCCCGGCCATCACCCGGCGGCTGATCGCGGAGTTCGCGGGCCGCGCCGACCGGCCTCAGCCGCACCCGCGGCTGAACTCGCTCACCGACCGGGAGCGCGAGGTGCTGACGCTGGTGGCGCGCGGCCTGTCCAACGACGAGATCGCCGCGCGCCTGGTGCTCAGCCCGGCGACGGCGAAGACCCACGTCAGCCGGATCATGAGCAAGCTCGCCGTGCGAGACCGGGCCCAGCTGGTGGTGCTCGCCTACGAATCCGCGTTGATCACGCCGGGCTGGCTGGAGTAGGCGTTCAGTTGACCGCACCAACTCGATCAAGGATGAGTGATCGTCCCGGAGAGAAGGGTTGGTGTATGCCTGACGTGCGAAGGCGACTCATTAGTGGTGACCGAGCACGGCGTGCGGCCGGTACGGTGCCTGCAGCGTGGCCACCTCGTCCTCGCTCAGCCGTATCCGCACTGCGGCGACCGCGTCCTCCAGGTGTTTTGTCCTGGTTGCTCCGATGATCGGCGCGGTTACCCCGGGTCGGCCGAGGAGCCAGGCCAGCGCGATCTGCGCCGGCGGCAGGTCTCGCTCGGCGGCGACCGTGCGCACCGCGTCGACCACGTCGAAGTCGTCGTCGGCGTACATGGTGTCCGCGATGGGGTCGGAGCCGGATCGCACGGTGGTCTGTCCGCCGCCGCGCTCGCGGGAGCCGGTCAGCAGTCCGCGTGCCAGTGGGCTCCACGGGATGATGCCGACACCCTGGTCGAGGCAGAGCGGGATCATCTCCCGTTCCTCCTCGCGGTAGACGAGGTTGTAGTGGTTCTGCATCGAGACGAACCTCGTCCAGCCGTGTGTCTCGGCGACGTGCTGTGCCTTGGCGAACTGCCAGGCGAACATGCTCGACGCGCCGATGTATCTGGCCTTTCCGGCGGAGACCACGTCGTTGAGCGCGTTCATGGTCTCCTCGATCGGAGTCTCGTGGTCCCAGCGGTGGATCTGGTACAGGTCGACGTGGTCGACGCCCAGCCGGTCGAGCGAGGCGTCGATGGCGGCCATGATGTGCTTGCGGGACAAGCCCTTGTCGTTCGGGCCGGATCCCATCGGGAAGTAGACCTTGGTGGCCAGCACGTAGTCGTCGCGGCGGGGGAACAGCTTGGCGAGCAACCGCCCGGTGATCAGCTCGCTGACCCCGTCGGAGTACATGTCCGCGGTGTCGAAGAACGTCACTCCCGACTCGATGGCATGCCGGACGATCGGCTCCGCGGCGTCCTCGCCGAGCATCCACGCCCACGAGTCGGGACTGCCGTAGCTCATCATGCCGAGGCAGATCCGGGACACGGTGAGGCCTGATGTGCCCAACCGGATGTATTCCATCAGTTCTCCTTGCTTTCCCGTGGTTCTTTGTGGACCGAGACGCCCCCGGCGATCAGCGCGATGCCGGTCAACTCCTGGATGGTGGGGACCTGGGTGAGCACCACGATCCCGATCGTCGTCGCGACCGCGGGCAGGATGCTCAGCATCAGCGCGAAGGTGTCCCGGCGTAACCGGGCCATGGCGAGTTGGTCGGTCACGTAGGGGATGACCGACGAGCAGATGCCCACGCTTGCTCCGGCCAGCAGCGCCGCCGGGCTGGTGAAGGCCGGGGCTGCGGCGCCGATGCAGAACGGTGTCGCGACCACTGCGGCGATCAGCATCGCGACGCCGAGTTGGTCGATCCCGGCGAGCCCGGCGCCGGTGTTGGCGATCCGGTGGCTGAGGACCACGTAGAGCATGAACAGTGCGCAGTTGACGAACGCGAAGACGAACCCGACCGGCTCACCGGCGAGCTGGATGTCGGTCAACGCGACCACCCCGCCCACGGCGAGCACGAGGGCGATCACGTTGCGGCCGTTGCGCACACCGATCGCGGCGAGCACGATCGTGCCGACGAATTCGATCGCCCCGACGGTTGCCAGCGGCAGCCGCGCGATGGCCAGGTAGAACGTCGCGTTCATGGCCGCGAGCACCACGCCGAGCCCGAGCAGCACCCGCCGCTGCTCCGGCTTGAGGTGCCGGATCAGCCGCCACGGTCTGCGCCACACCGCGAACACCACCGCGGCGCTGGCGATCCGCAGCCAGGCCACGCCGAGCACGTCCACGCGGGTGAACAGCAACACGGCGAAAGCCGGCCCGAGGTAGTGGAAGATCGCGCTGATGCCGAAGTAGGCCGGTGCCGGCACCCACGGCGCCGTTCGCCGCGGATCGATCCCGGACGGTGTCGTCATGCGGAGTATCTTCCAAAGCAATACTCGCAGCCGGAATGGCACTATCCAGGAAGGGGGCGTGAGTTGTCTGGAAATTCAAGGCCAAATGGTCAAGATTCCTTCACCGAGCGATCGCGGCTGCTGGACGAGGTCAACGTGCGGTTGCTCAACGAGTTGCACGGTGATCCGCGGCTGTCCATGTCCGAACTCGCCCGCCGCGTCGGCATGTCGGCGCCCGCGGTCACCGAGCGGGTGCAACGCCTGGAACGGATCGGCGTGATCACCGGCTTCCGGATGGAGGTCGACCCGGCCGCCCTCGGCATGCCGGTGACCGCGCTGGTGCGCATCCGGCCCGGACCCGGCCAACTCCCCAAGATCGTGGCAGCGGCACGGGACACGCCGCAGGTGGTCGAGTGCTTCCGGATCACCGGCGAGGACTGCTTCCTGCTCAAGGTGCACGGCCCGTCGATCGGTCAGCTCGAGGAGGTGCTCGACCGGTTTCTCATGTTCGGGCAGACGACCACCTCGATCGTCGTGTCCGAGCCGGTGCCGCGGCGGCCGCTGCCCGTTCCCGTCCTGGACGAGCGATAGCGCGCGCTCGGCCGAGCCATGCCCACGCGAAGGCCGACAGACAGGGATGACCTCACGTCGCCTCGATGCGACGAGGTGACGATGCCCTGCGTGCTGAGTCACGGGTGTTTCCGCCGGGAGCGGAAGTGCTGCCCCCGGGCGCTGGACCGGTGCCAGGATGGCGGTGTGGCGGACATTCTTCCCTTCCATCAGAAGCGCACCCCCATGCCGGATCGTGAGCCGGAACCGCTGTGGCGTGAGGTGCTGGGCCGGAGCCTGCGTGCGACCAGGGAGGAGCAGGGTGGCCGCCTCGTCGACATCGCGGAGCGGGCCGGTATCTCGCCGCAGTACCTGTCCGAGATCGAACGCGGTCGCAAGGAGCCGTCGAGTGAGATGATCGCCGCGGTCACGGGTGCGCTGGGTGTCGACCTGGCCGACCTGCTCGCCGGCATCGCGGGCGACGTCCGGCAGCGCCGCGGCGCGGGTCCCGCGGTCGGACGCCGTCCCGCGGGACCCGTGCTCATGGCCGCCTGAGACGCGGTCTCAGGTTCGGTGATCGAGGACGCGGTCCGCGAGCCCGTAGTCGACGGCGCCCGCCGCGTCCAACACGCGGTCCCGGTCGGTGTCGTGCCGCAGGTCCGCGACATCGCGACCGGTGTGTGCTGAGAGGATCTCCTCCAGCTGGGTGCGCACCCGCACCACCTCGTCCGCCTGGATGATGAGGTCCGGGATGGCGCCGCGACCCTGCGCCGCGGGTTGGTGCAGCACCACCCGGGTGTGGGGCAACACGGATCGGTGCCCGGCCTCGCCCGCGGCCAGCAGCACCGCACCGGCCGCAACCGCCTGGCCCACGCACGTCGTCGCCACCGGCGCCTTGATGTAGCGCATCGTGTCGTACAGCGCGAGCATCGCGGACGGGTCACCGCCCTCGGAGTTGATGTACAGGTTGATCTCTCGTTCCGGGTTGTCCGCCTCCAGGTGCAGCAACTGGGCGATCAACGCGTTCGCCACACCGGAGTCGATCGCGGTGCCGAGGTAGACGATCCGCTCCGACAGGAGGTGTGAGTAGACGTCCATGATCCGCTCGCCGCCCACGCTGCGCGTGATGACGTTGGGGATGGTGTAGGTGCTCATTCGCGGGCTCCCGTCGCCGAGCCGAGCCCCAGTTGGTGCGTGCGCACGGGCACAAGCTGGCCGAGGTTGTCGACGATGTGGTCGATGAAGCCGTACTCGCGTGCTTGCTCGGTGGTGAACCAGCGGTCGTGCAGCGAGTCGGCGAAGATCCGTTCGATCGGCTGGCCGGTGTCCTCCGCGATGATCCCGAGCACCGTGTCCCGGGTGTGCCGCAGGTCGTCCGCCTGCACCTCCACCTCGACCGCCGATCCGCTGATCCCGGACGAGCCCTGATGCATCAGGATGCGGGCGTGCGGGAGGGCGAAACGTTTGCCCGGTGTGCCCGCGGACAGCAGGAACTGTCCCGCACTGCACGCCAGTCCCAGCGCAAGCGTGGCCACGTCGCACGGCACGAGCCGCATCGCGTCACGGATAGCCAGCATCGCGGGGACCGAGCCGCCCGGTGAGTGGATCCACAACGAGATGTCCTTCCTGGGATCCTCGCTCGCGAGGGACAGCAGTTGGGTGGCGAGCACTGTCCCGTTGTCGTCGTCGAGCGCGCCGTCGAGGATCAGTACCCGCTGGCTGAAGAACCGTTCTCGGAGTCGGTGGTCGAACAGTGGCTGCTTCTCGTTGTTCGTCATGCTCCGACAATGCCGCCGCCCCGGTGCACTTCGCCGGTTTCTCTGCTGTGAGCGGATCAGCCCTCAGCAGGCCGGCCCTGGAAGCTCCACTGTGGACTTCGCTGCCCAGCTGGCGATCCTGTCGGATCGCAGTAGCGGTCGTCATTCGAACAGATCGTGGTGTGGAACTTGTTGTGCGCCCAGATCGTGGTCAGTCGACGCCCCCGGCGGAGTGGACCTGGGCGACTAGCGGGGCGATCTGCTCCAGCTTGGTGCGGTGAAGCAACTCCAGGCGTAAGGGATCGCCCCTAGGGCGCAACCGCGGCGGTAGTCGAAGTGTCCGCTCCGGGATGACGACCCGGGGCGCACCTCGCCGCCAGTGTTGTCGGCGTGAATCCCGAGACCCTCGATCTGGCGCGCCTGCAGTTCGCCCTGACCGCAGGCGGCCACTTCCTGTTCGTCGCCCTGACCATCGGACTGGCGACGCTGGTGGCGTGCATCCAGACCAGGGCGACGCTGTCCCGGAACCCGGTGCATCAGCGGATGACCCGGTTCTGGGGCCAGCTGTACGTGATCAACTACGCCGTCGGCATCGTCACCGGGCTGGTGATGGAGTTCCAGTTCGGCCTGGCCTGGAGCGGGCTGACGCACCAGGCGGGCAACGTCTTCGGCGCGTCGCTGGCGATGGAGACGCTGGTCGCGTTCTTCGTCGAGTCGACGTTCCTCGGGCTGTGGATCTTCGGCTGGGGCCGGCTGAACCGCTGGGTGCACCTCGGGCTGATCTGGGGCGTCACGATCACCGCGTACACCTCTGCCTACTGGATCATGGTCTCCAACGGATTCCTGCAGAACCCGGTGGGCTACGAGCGGGTCGGCGACGAGCTGCGGCTGACCAATGCCTGGGCGGTGTTGACGAACCCGGCGTCGATCGCGGCGTTCTGGCACATCCTGAGCGGTGCGCTCGTCACGGCAGGCTTCTTCGTCGCCGGGATCAGCGCCTACCGCCTGTTCCGCCGCGACCCGGAGGCGGACCTGTTCACCAAGTCGTTGCGGATCGGGGTGTTCACCGCGCTTCCGGCGTTGTTCGTGACCGCGACCGCGGGCGGGATCCAGTTCGACGTGGTCGGTGACTACCAGCCGATGAAGCTCGCGGTGTGGGGCGGCCGGGAGGCGGAGATCGCCCGGTTGCAGGCGGAGCAGGTCGCCCGCTTCGGCGCCGGTGACTACGTGCCGCCGGAGGCGTGGGTGAGCGCCGGTGGTTCGGTGATGATGGCGGCGTTCGGGTTCATGTTCCTCCTGCTGGTGCCGAGCGCGTTGCTGGCCCTGTTCAGGCCGGTGGTGCGGCGGTTCCGGCTGTGGCACCTAGTGCTGGTGGCGGCGGTGCCGCTGCCCTACGTCGCGATGCTCGCCGGCTGGGTGTTCCGCGAGATGGGCCGCCAGCCGTGGGTGATCAACGGCGTCCTGCTCACCCGGGACGCGGTCTCCGACGCGTCACCGGCGGCGATGCGGACGTCGCTGGTGGCCTTCACCGTCCTCTTCGGACTTCTGCTGGTGGTGAACTGGGTGCTGCTGCTGCGTCAGGCGGCTCGCGGGCCCGACCAGGTCGCCCTGGGCCGCCCGGAGGCCGAAACCCGCCCAACGCCGATCACCGCGTCGCTGTAGAGGAGACCGCTCGTGGAACTGCTGGCCGTCGTGGCGCTGGGCGTGTTCGCCCTCGGCTACTTCTTGTTGGGTGGCGCGGACATCGGGGTGGGCATGCTGCTGCCGGTGCTGGGCCGCGACGCGGCGCAACGCCGCCTGGTGATCGCCGCCATCGCGCCGTTCTTCCTCGGCAACGAGGTCTGGCTGGTGGCCACCGCCGGCGTCCTCGTCGGCAATTTCCCGGTTCTGGAGGGAGAACTGCTCGGCGGCCTGTTCCCGGCGGTGGTGCTGCTGGTGTGCGGCTGGATCCTGCGCGACATGGGGCTGTGGCTGCGCGGCCGGGCGGATGCCCGGGCCTGGTGGGCGATCTGCGACGCGACGATCACCGGCGGCAGCTGGGCGGTCGCGCTCAGCTGGGGCTGGATGTTCGCGGGCCTGCTGGCGGGGCAGGTCCACGCCGTGGCCACCGGGCCCGGCGCGGTGCTGGCGGCGGTCGCGATCGCGGCGGTGTTCGCGGTGCACGGGCTGGCCTTCGCCGCGCTCCGGCTGTCCGGGCCGCTGCACCGGAGGGCACGGGCGCTGTTCGGGCGCGGCGACGAGCGTCGGGTGTTCGCGCTGACGTCGGCGGCGATGGCGCTGCTGTGCCTGGCGGTGGGAATTCGCCTGCCGCTGCTGGAGAACGCCGCCGATCCCGGCACGCTGGGCCTGCTGCTCCCGGCCATGTTGGTGATCACGCCGCTGCTGATCGCCGCGCAGGCCTATGCGTGGTGGGTCTGCCGGGGCCGAGTGGAAAGGCCGTCGTACCTGTGAACAAGCGACTGCTGGGCCTGCTGCCCAGGCCTCTCCTGCTCGCCCTGGCGTGCCTGGCGCTGGCGCAGGGCGCGCTGATCATCGCGCAAGCCGATCTGCTGGCCCGCGCGATCGCCCGGCTCGATCCCGGCTACCTGCCGTGGCTGGCGGGCGCGGTGGCGCTGCGCGCCTGCGCCGCGTGGGCCGGCGGTGCGCTGATCCAGCGCGCCGCGGCGGAGTCGAAGGCCGTTGTGCGCCGCGACCTGCTGGCCCGCGCGGGCTCGCAGCGGTCGAGCGGATCGTTCACCACGCTGGTCACCAAGGGGCTCGACGCATTGGAGCCCATGCTCACCGGCGTGGTGCCGCAGCTGGCGGTGGCGGCGTTGGTGCCGCCGCTGGTGCTGGTGCGGCTGGGCTTCGCGGACTGGTCCTCGGCGCTGATCGTCGCCGCGACCATCCCGCTGATCCCGTTGTTCGGCGCGGTGATCGGGCTGCGCACCCGCGACGTCACCCGGCACCAGTGGGCGCACCTCCGGCGGTTGGGCGGGCACTTCCGGGACGTCCTGGCGGGGCTGACCACCCTGCGGGTCTTCGGGCGGGCCGAGCACCAGGCGGCGGTGATCGGGCGGATGGCCGACGAGCACCGCCGGGCCACGATGGGCGCGCTGCGCGTGGCGTTCCTGTCCGGCTTCGTGCTGGAACTCGTGTGCTCGCTGGCGATCGCGCTGGTGGCGGTGCCGGTCGGCCTGCGCCTGCTCGACGGCGGCCTCGATCCCGGCACGGCCCTGCTGGTGCTGCTGCTGACGCCGGAGGCGCTGATCCCGCTGCGCGCGCTGGGCACCCGGTTCCACGCCGGGGCCGAGGGGATGGCGGTGGCCGAGGAGGCGTTCGAGATCCTCGACCGTCCGGTGGGAAAGCCCGGCGGGCGGCGCCGCGCGGCGGCGGGCGAGATCAGGTTCGACGAGGTGACGGTCCGCTTCCCCGTCCAGGAAAGCCCGGTGCTGGACCGGGTTTCGTTCGTGGTTCGCCCGGGGGAGAAGGTCGCGCTGGTCGGGCCCAGCGGCGCCGGCAAGTCCACGGTGCTGCACCTGCTGCTGGGCTTCGTGGCGCCGGAGAGCGGGCGGATCCTCGTCGACGGCGTCGACCTGCGGGATCTCGACATCGACCGGTGGCGACGCCGGGTGGCGTGGGTGCCGCAGCACCCGCACCTGTTCGCCGCGACCGTGGCCGACAACATCCGCCTCGGCGCACCGGAAGCATCGATTGACCAGGTTCGCGAGGCGGCCCGCGCCGCGCACGCGGCGGAGTTCGTCGAGCGGCGACCGGAGGGCTACCGGTCGCGGCTGAGCGAACGCGGAGCAGACCTGTCGGCCGGGCAGCGGCAACGCATCGCCATCGCACGCGCCTACCTGAAGGACGCGCCGATCGTGCTGCTGGACGAGCCGACGGCGCGGCTGGATCTGCACAGCGAATCGGCCTTGGCGGCATCGGCCGCCACGGTGCTCAGCGGTCGCACGGCCATCGTCGTCGCGCACCGCCCAGCCCTGCTCGCCACCGCCGACCGGACCATCCGGATTCGCGACGGCGTCGTCGAATCCCCGGCGGAGGTGGCAGCGTGATCGCGATGCTGCGGCTCTTCCGCGCGCCACGGCTGCTCGCCGCGGTGGCGTGCGGAATGACGGCCGAGCTCAGCGCGGTGGGCCTGATGGCGTTGGCGGCCTGGCTGATCACCCGCGCCGCGGAGCAGCCCGCGCTGTCCGCGCTGAGCCTGGCGATCGTCGGAGTCCGCGCCTGCGCGCTGGCGCGCGGCACGTTCCGCTACCTGGAGCGGCTCGCCGGTCACGACGCCGCGCTGCGCGTGGTCGCCGAGCTCCGGCCCAAGGTCTTCCGGGCCAGGCTGGGGCGACCGGCGTTGCGCGACGGCGACGCGCTGTCGCGCCTGATCGCCGATGTGGACAGCGTGCAGGAGTTGCTGCTGCGTTGCCTGTCACCGGCGGTGATCGCGTTCGTCGTCGGTGTCGCGTCGGCGCTGGTGTGCGTCGTGCTGGCCCCGGCGGCGGGGTTGGTCCTGGTCGTGGGCCTGCTGGTCGCCGGAGTGGTGTTGCCGTTGGTCGCGGTTCCGATGTCGAGCAGGAACCTGGCGGCGGCATCGGAAGATCGAGCGCTGCTCGCGGTAGCCGGTGCGGATCTCGTCGACGGTGCAAGGGAATTGGCCGCGTTCGACGCCACCGCAGAAGCAACGGCCCGAGCCGAAGGGCACACCGCGCGGATCGCCCGCCGCGAGCGAGCAGCCGCCCGCGCCGCCGGTTTCCTGACCGCTGCCGGGATAGCAATCCAGGGCCTGACCGCGGTGGGCGCGACGTGGCTCGTGCTGCTCGACGGCCGGCAGCAGATCACGGCCGCGGTGGTGGGATTCCTGGCACTGGCGGCATTCGAACCGGCGCTCCCGCTCACCGAAGCCGCGCGCAAATTCGCCGAACACCGGCCGGCGTTGCGACGGGTCGCCGAGCTGGTGACCACCGGGCCGAAGCCGGACCCGCGGGCGAACGCGGAAAGGCTTGCCCTCCACGACGTGTCGGTGCACTACGCCGCCCCGGCGCTGCGCGGCATCGACCTGGTCATCGAGCCGGGCCGGACGGTCGCCGTCGTCGGTGCCAGCGGGGCGGGTAAGAGCACCATGCTCGGCGTCATGGCCGGGCTGGTCGAGCCGTCGACCGGGCGGGTCGAGCGCCCGGAAACCCGTGCGGTGACCCAAGACGCGCACGTCTTCGACACCACCATCCGGGAGAACCTGCGGCTGGCCGCCCCGGATGCCACTGGGACGCAGCTGGAGCGCGCCGCGGCGCAGGCCGGGCTGCTCGGCTGGATCCGCAGCCTGCCTGCGGGCTTCGACACGCTCGTCGGCGAGAGCGGCCAGGGCATCTCGGGCGGCCAACGGCAACGCCTGCTGCTGGCCCGGGCGCTGCTGGCCGACCCGCCGGTGCTGCTCCTGGACGAACCGGGCGAATCCCTGGAGACCGGGCTGGCCGACGAGTTGCTCACCGGCGTCCTGCGTGCGCGATCCGGCCGCACGACGGTGGTCGTCACGCACCGGTTGGCCTGTGTGCCGGAGTTCGACGAGGTCCTCGTCCTGGATCGCGGCCGGATCGTGCAACGCGGCCCGCACTGCGAACTCGTGGCGGCGCCCGGCCCGTACCGCGATCTCTGGGAGGCGGAGTTGCTCGTCGACGCCCGGTGATCGTTTGGTTGAAGCGTTGACGAAATCACCGGTCCGGGCGCAGGATGATCGTTCATCGGATGCCGGGAAGAGGGGTGCAGCCGCGTTGACCCAGCAAAGCCCAGCGGGATTCTTCGCCGATCGCACGATCGGCGAGCTCGCCGAGCAACTGCGCGCCGGCGAGGTGACCGCGGTCGAGCTCGCCCGCGCTGCCTTGACGTCCATCGGAGAACTCGACGGCGAGCTCAACGCCTTCGTGACCGTCGACCGGGACGGCGCGCTGAAGGCCGCCGAGAAGGCCGACGCCGAGCTGGCCGAAGGCGCCGACCGGGGCCCGCTGCACGGGATTCCGGTGGCGGTGAAGGACATCATCGACGTCGCCGGCCTGCCCACGACCATGGGATCGGCGCACTTCGCGGCCAACGTGTCCACATCGGACGCCGAATGCGTGGAGCGGCTGCGCGACGGCGGCGCGGTGCTGGTCGGCAAGACCACGACGCACGAGTTCGCGTTCGGGCCGAGCGGCGACAGCTCGCACAACGGGCCGTCCCGCAACCCGCACGACCCGAGCCGGGTCACGGGCGGGTCGAGCGGCGGCAGTGGGGCAGCGATCGCGGCCGGGATGGTGCCGCTGGCGCTGGGCACCGACACCGGCGGCTCGGTGCGCATCCCGGCGGCCATGTGCGGCGTGGTGGGCTTCAAGCCGGCGTTCAACGCGATCCCGACCGGCGGCGTGTTCCCGCTGTCGCAGTCGCTGGACCACGTCGGCGTGCTGGCCAGGACTCCGCAGGATTGCCGGGCCGGTTACCGGGTGCTGGCCGGGCTGCGCAACACCGTCAGCCGCGAAGCGGGGGAGAGCGCGAGCATCGGCTGGATCGAGCCGGGCACGCTGCACCCGACCGACCCGGACGTCGCACGGACCGCCCGCGCCGCCCTCGACCTCGACGGCCTCGCAGTGCAGGACGTCGAACTGCGTGACCCGGCCGTCCTGCACAAGGCGTTCGCGGGCATCCAGAACAGCGAGGCATACGCGATCCACGCCGAGCGCGTGGCGCAGAACCCGCAGCTGTTCACCCCGGACGTCCTGGAACGCCTGGAAGAAGCCGCGAAGACGGCGGGCTGGCAGCACGTGCGGGCGCTGACCGCCCGCGATCAGTGGCGCAGCGAGGTCGACGAACTGCTGTCCCGGGTCGACCTGCTCGCCATGCCCACCACCTGCGTGGTCGCGCCCGAAATCGGCCGGCGCGAGATCGAGATCAACGGCACCGGCAGCACGGTCCGAGGCGCCCTGGTGTCGCTGACCAAGACGTGGAACGTGGCGGGCATCCCGGCGGTCTCGGTCCCCGCCGGAACCATCGGCAACCTCCCGGTCGGCCTCCAGCTGGCGTGCCGACCCGGACACGAAGACCTCCTGCTGGCCGTCGCTGCCCGGATCGGCACCTGAGAGGTCAGCCCTGCACGGCGGCGGCGACGGCCTTGCCGAGGTCCTCGGTGGTGGCCTTGCCGCCGAGGTCCGGGGTGCGCGGCGCCGAATCGTCGGTCAGAACCTGCTCGATCGCGCGGACCACGTCGGCCCCGGCCTCCGGCAGGCCGAGGTGGTCCAGCATCATCGCCGCGGACCAGATCTGGCCGATCGGGTTGGCGATGCCCCGGCCCGCGATGTCCGGCGCCGAGCCGTGCACCGGCTCGAACGTCGACGGGTAGGCGCGTTCCGGGTTGATGTTGCCCGACGGCGCGACCCCGATCGTGCCGGTCACGCCGGGCCCCAGGTCGGAGAGGATGTCGCCGAAGAGGTTGCTGGCGACCACCACGTCGAAGCGCTCCGGTGTCATCACGAACCGCGCGCACAGGATGTCGATGTGGTCCTGGTCGACGGTGATGTCCGGGTATTCGGCGGAGATGGCCGCGAACCGCTCGTCCCAGTACGGCATCGAGTAGTAGATGCCGTTGGACTTGGTCGCCGAGGTGACGTGCGGCTTGCCGAGCTTGCGGGCCAGCTCGAAGGCGTAGCGCATGATGCGGTCGGTGCCGCGCCTGGTGAACGCGGCGGTCTGCAGCACCATCTCGTTCGGCGTGCCCTCGCCCTGCCGCCCGCCGAGCTGGGAGTACTCGCCCTCGGTGTTCTCCCGGACCACCCAGAAGTCGATGTCGCCGGGCTCCTTGTCGCGCACCGGCGGCGTCACGCCCGGCAGCAGCCGCACCGGCCGCAGGTTGACGTACTGGTCGAACTCCCGGCGGATCGGCAGCAGCAGCCCCCACAGCGAGATGTGGTCGGGCACGCCGGGCCAGCCGACCGCGCCGAGCAGGATCGAGTCGTGGTCGCGCAGCCGGTCCAGCCCGTCGGCGGGCATCATCCGGCCGGTGCTGCGGTAGGTCTCGCAACTCCAGTCGAAGTGCCGGAAGTCGAACCGCACCCCGTACTTCGCGCCGATCACCTCGAGCACCCGCAACGCTTCCGGCATGACCTCGTTGCCGATCCCGTCACCGGGCAGCACCGCCAGTTCGTACTGCTGCAATCTGCACCTCGCGCCTAGATGATTACCGTTCCAGTCGCCATCTAACGCCGCGGGCCCGCCCGCGGCCAAGGCCCCGGGACGAATCGCCGGTGGCGCTCCGGCCCGGCAGCGGCTACCAAGGACGGCGTGGATGCGACACGGGCATTGCGCGAAATCGCGTTCTGGCTGGAGCGCGAGGGCGCGCCGACCTACCGGGTGCGGGCGTTCCGGCGAGCCGCCGCGGTCGTCGACGACCTCCCGGACCTGGACGAGCGGGTGGCGTCCGGGCGGCTGACCGCGCTGGAGGGCATCGGCAAGACCACCGCCACCGTGATCGAGACCGCCCACCGCGGCGAGGTCCCGGCCTACCTGGCGCGTCTGCGGTCCGAAGTGGACGTTCCGGAGCACGGGCAGTCGCTGCGCTCGGCGCTGCGCGGCGACTGCCACACCCATTCCGACTGGTCCGACGGCGGCAGCCCGATCGCCGAGATGGCCATCACGGCCCGGGAGCTCGGGCACGAGTGGATGGTGCTCACCGACCACTCGCCCCGGCTGACCGTGGCCCGCGGCCTGTCCGCCGATCGGCTGCGCCAGCAGCTGGAGGTGGTCGCCGGGCTGAACGAGCGCCTCGCGCCGTTCCGCATCCTCACCGGCATCGAGGTCGACATCCTGTCGGCCGGCGCGCTGGACCAGGAAGAGGACCTGCTCGCCGAGCTGGACGTCGTGGTGGCCAGCGCGCATTCCGAGCTGCGGATGGCCGCGCCGGCCATGACGCGGCGGCTGTGCGCGGCGGTGGCCAACCCGCACGTGGACGTGCTGGGCCACTGCACCGGGCGCCTGATCGGCGACAAGAAGCGGCCGCAGTCCACTTTCGACGCGGTGGCGGTGTTCGAGGCGTGCCGGGACAACGGCGTCGCGGTCGAGATCAACTCCCGGCCGGACCGGCTCGACCCGCCGCGCGAGCTGATCAGGATCGCCCGCGACATCGGCTGCGCGTTCAGCATTGACTCCGACGCGCACGCCCCGGGCCAGCTGGACTGGCTGGCCTACGGATGCGCGCGGGCGGAGGAGTGCGAGGTGCCGGCCGACCGCGTGATCAACACCCGCCCGGCCGAGGAGCTGCTGGCCCTGCGGTGAGTCCGCGGCCCACGCCGACTACGATCGTCGCCGGATGGCGTTCCCGCTGATCACGCATGGTATTTGAATGTTCAAATACTGTTCGCGTATGATGTTCTTGTGACCGAACCGCGATGGCTGACCGACTCCCAGCAGTGCGCCTGGCGGAAGTTCGCCGCCCTGATGACCGTCGTCCCGGCCGCGCTGGACAACCAGCTGCAACGGGACGCGGGCCTGACCCACTTCGGCTACTGGGTGCTGGCGATGCTCAGCGAGGACCCGGAACGCGCGCTGCGGATGAGCGATCTCGCGGCCCGCTCCAACGCCTCGCCGTCCCGGGTGTCGCACGTGGTCGCCCGCCTGGAGCAGCAGGGCTGGGTGCGCCGGCACCGCGCGTGCTCCGACGGTCGCGGCAACATCGCGGAGCTCACCGACGCCGGCTACGAGAAGCTCGTCGCCTCGGCCCCCGGCCACGTGGACAAGGTGCGCGACCTGGTCTTCGACGGCCTCTCCGAGGCCCAGGTGCGGCAGCTCGACGAGCTCTGCGCCGCCATGCTCGCCCACCTGGACCCCGAAGGAAACCTCACCACCGCGCCGCCGGAGCGGGACTGATTCAGGCCGCCTCCTCGTCATCGTCCTGCTGTGCGAACTGGGTGCGGTAGAGCTCGGTGTAGAGGCCGCCGCGGGCCAGCAGTTCGGTGTGCGTGCCCTGCTCCGCGACGCGGCCCTCGGAGACCACCAGGATCCGGTCCGCCTCCCGGATCGTGGCCAGCCGGTGCGCGATGACCAGCGCCGTCCGCCCGGACAGCGCGGTCTTCAGGGCCTGCTGCACGGCCGCCTCGGATTCCGAGTCCAGGTGCGCGGTCGCCTCGTCCAGCACGACGATCGGCGGCGCCTTCAGCAGCAGCCGGGCGATCGCCAGCCGCTGCTTCTCGCCGCCGGAGAGCCGGTAGCCCCGGTCGCCGACGACCGTGTCCAGCCCGTCCGGCAGCGACGCGACGAGGTGCCCCAGCTGCGCCGTCCGCAGGGCCTCGGTCAGCTCCGCGTCGGTCGCGTCGGGCCGGGCGAAGGTGAGGTTGGCGCGGATCGTGTCGTGGAACAGGTGTGAATCCTGGGTGACCACGCCGACCGTCGAGTACAGCGAGGCCAGCGTCGCGTCGCGGACGTCCACGCCGCCGATGCGCACCGCCCCGGAATCCACGTCGTAGAGCCGCCCGGCCAGGTTGGTGATGGTCGTCTTGCCCGCGCCGGAGTGGCCGACCAGCGCGATCGTCTGGCCCGGCGCGGCGCGGAACGAGATGTCGTGCAGCACGTCGTGCGCGGGCGCGTTGTCCTGCCGCGCCACCGATTCCAGCGACGCCAGCGAAACGTCGCTGGACGCCGGGTAGCGGAACGACACGGCGTCGAACTCGACGTCGGCCGCCCCGGCGGGCAGCGGCTTCGCGTCCGCCTTCTCCTGGATCATCGGCCGCAGGTCCAGGATCTCGAAGACGCGGTCGAAGCTGACCAGCGCGGTCATCACGTCGACGTGCACGTTGGACAGCGCGGTCAGCGGCCCGTACAGGCGGCTGAGCAGCGTCGCCAGCGCCACCAGGGTGCCCAGCTGGAAGGCTCCGGCGAGCACCAGCCCGCCGCCGAGCCCGTAGACCACCGCGGTGGCCAGCGACGCCAGCAGCGTCAGCGCGACGAAGAACACCCGGCTGTACATCGCCGACACCACGCCCATGTCGCGCACCCGCGCCGCCCGCCGCGAGAACCGCTCGGACTCCTCGTCGGCGCGGCCGTAGAGCTTGGCCAGCATGGCCCCGGCGACGCCGAAGCGCTCGGTCATCAGCGAGCTCATCTCGGCGTCGACCTTCATCTGCTCCCGGGTGACCCGCTGCAGCCGCCGCCCGATCCACCGCACCGGCAGCAGGAACAGCGGCAGCATCGCCAGCGCGATCAGGGTGATCTGCCAGGACAGGGTGAACATGGTGGCCAGCACCAGCACCAGGCTCAGCACGTTGGACACCACCGACGACAGGGTGCTGGTCAGCGCCCGCTGCGCGCCGATGACGTCGTTGTTGAGCCTGCTGACCAGCGCGCCGGTCTGCGCCCGCACGAAGAACGCCACCGGCATCCGCTGCACGTGGTCGAAGACCTCCGAGCGCAGGTCGTAGATCAGCCCCTCGCCGAGCCGCGCGGAGTACCAGCGCTGCAGCAGGGACGTCGCGGCCTCCAGGAGCGCGACGCCGGCGACGGCCACCGCCAGCCAGACGACCACCGCCATGTTCTGCGGCACGATCCCGTCATCGATGACCGCCTTGAACAGCAGCGGGTTGACGATGCCGAGCACCGCCGCGAACGCCACCAGCGCCAGGAAGGGCACGATGTCGCGGGTGTAGGGCCGGGCGTAGCGCAGGATACGCCGGGCCAGCCCGGGCGAGAGGCGTTGCCGGGTCACGGATTCGTCACTGGCGAAGGAGCGCATCGTCTCCCAGGTCACCGTCATGTTCACAGTCCTCTTCAAGCGAGTTCGGCGCGGTCGAGAACCATCCTGAAACCTCGCGTTAGGTCGAAGTCAACGCCTCGGGACGAGCGTCGATTCCCGCGCGGGCGTGCCGGTCGGTGTTGTGACGGACGGCTATCTTGAACAATGCTTCACGTACGTTACTCTGTGCGCTGACTCGGACACGGTCCGAACTCGGGGGCTGACTGGTAGGGCGCTGCGTCGGACGGGAGCGACCGCGTGTTGATCGGTACTTCGGCCAGGTGTGGCCGTTGACGGTTTCCGGGCAGGATCCCGCGCGCATCCCGCTGCGCGTGGCGGACCAGTTCTTCCTGGCCGCGCACACCGGGGAGCAGCGCCTTTCGCCCAGGGTCGACGGCTCGCTGGTGGCGCTGGGCTGCGCCGGCGGGCTGGTGGCGGAGCTGATCCTCGAAGAGGAGGTCGCGGTGACCCCCAGCGTCCGGCCCAGCGGCAAGGGCCGCTGCCCGGACTTCCTGTCCTGGGCGATCCTGCGGGAGATCCGCCAGGAATCCGGCCACGACGTGCGGACGTGGCTGGAGTACCTGAGCCAGACCGCCACCGAGAAGGTGCGCGCCCGGCTGACCATCACCGACGTGCTGCGGGAGGTGCCGGTGTCCGGCGGCTGGCGCGGCGGCACGGCCGCGGCCTGGCGATTGGCCGACGACGGCGTGCACAGCCCGGAGGTGGATCTGGAAATGCTGTTCACCAGCGCCGAAACGGCCAGCGGCAGCGGCATGATCACCATCCCGGCCCGGCTCGCCGAGATCACCCTGGCGCTGCTGCTGCGGGAAACCGGTGTGCTGCGCCAGATCCGGCTCGCCAAGCACGTCACCAGGCAGGGCGAGTACCGGATGGAGTCCTGGGAGCCGCGCATCCCGGGCCCGCTGCGGACCCTCATTAGCGAGGTCGGCGCCGCCCGCGGCCAGTCCGCGATAACCCCGAGGCACTGAGAGCGCAGAGGAGCGAGCCTTGCCACCGTCCAGAGTGTCCGCAGCCCTGGCTCGCGCCCGATTGGGCGTGACGTCGATCGTGTTCTTCACCGTCGCCGCCGCGGCCCCGGAAACGGTGGTCGGCGGCGGTGCGGTCAGCGGGTTCGCGGTGTCCGGGGTGACCGGGATCCCGCTGGGCTACCTGGCGATCGCGCTGATCCTCGGGCTGTTCGCGATCGGCTACGTGACGATGTCCCAGCACGTGGAGAACGCCGGCGCGTTCTACGCCTACGTGGCCAAGGGACTCGGCCGGGTGGCCGGCACCGCGGCCGGTGGCCTCGCGCTCGTTTCTTACCTGATGATCCTCGCCAGCCTGCTCGGCGGTTACGGCGTCGGCGCGGCCGCCTTCGTGCACCAGGTCAGCGGCGTCGCGGTGCCGTGGTGGCTGCTGGCGGCCGCGGGCCTGGCGCTGATCGCGGTGCTCGGCGTGCTGCGCATCGACGTCAACGGGCGGGTGCTGGGCGTGCTGCTGCTCGCCGAGGTGGCGATCATCCTGGTCTACGACGCGGCGTTCGTGTCCGCACCGTCGGACGCCGGCGTCGTGCTGGACACGCTCAACCCCGCCCAGCTGATGACCAGCGCGGCCGGGGTGATCCTGGTGATCGCCTTCACCGGGTTCATCGGGTTCGAGAACTCCACGGTGCTGGCCGAGGAGGCGAAGAACCCGCGCACGGTGATCTACGCGACCTACATCTCGCTGGTCGTCATCGGCGGCCTCTACTCGCTGTCGACCTGGGCGATGACGGTGGCCACCGGGCCGGGCGACATCGTCTCGCAGGCCGAAACCCACTCCACGGAACTGCTCTTCGTACTCGCCGGGGACCGGCTGCCGGGAGTGCTGGTGACCATCGGCTCGGCGCTGTACGTGACGAGCCTGTTCGCCGCGACGCTGTCGTTCCACCACGTCTGCGCCCGGTATTTCTTCGCGCTGGGCAGGGAAGGCGTCGGCCTGCGCTGGTGGGGGACGACCAGCGCCCGCACCTCGGCCCCGGCGGCGGGCTCGTTGACCACCACCGGGATCGTGGTCGTCGTCGTGGCGCTGGTGGCGGTCACCGGGATAGACCCGATCACCTACCTGTTCTTCTGGGGCGCTTCGGTGGGCGCGCTCGGCGTGCTGACGCTGGTGCTGCTGACCTCGGTGGCGGTCGTCGGCTACTTCATCCGCGAACACGACCACGGGCACGGCCGGTGGCGGACCGCCGTCGCGCCGGCGCTGGCCGCCCTGGTGCTCGCGGTGGTGCTGGTCCTGACGGTGACGTCGTTCGGCACCGTGCTCGGCGTGCCCGACGGCGACCCGGCGGCGTGGGCGCTGCCGCTGGGCTTCGTGGTCGTGCTGGCGCTCGGCGCGGCCTGGGGAGCGGTGCTGAAGCGATTCCGGCCGGAGGCCTACGCGCGGATCGGGATGGGCGCCCGCGCCACCACCGTCCAGGCCGAAGCGGAGCCCGCGGATGTCCACTGAGGACGTTCGGGTGCGCACGCTGCTGCGTGCCTTCGGCGACGACGTGTTCGCCCGGTGGCTGCTGCCCGAGCGGGAGCACCGGCACCACGTGTACCGCGAGTGGTTCGTCATGGCGCTCGCGCAGGCCGGAGCGGCCGGGCGGGTGATCAGCGGCGCGGACGATCTCGCGGTGCAGGTCTGGCTCGCGGCACGCACCGCACCGCCGAGCATGCTCGACGACGCGGGCTCCGAGCGCCTGCTGGAGCTGGCGGGGCACCGCGCGCACCGGTTCCGGGAGTTCGGAGCCATGAGCGCGGAACGCCACCCGCGCGAACCGCACGAGTATCTGGCCCTGATCGGCGTCGATCCGGCGGTGCAGGGCACCGGCATCGGAGCCCGGGAACTCCGCGGTGCCCTCCGCCGGTGGGACGCCGAGGGGCTGCCGTCGTACCTGGAGGCCAGCAGCGCCCGGAGCCGGAACCTCTACCTGCGCCTGGGCTTCCAGGACCACGGCGACCCGATCGTCCTGCCCGACGGCGGCCCCAGCCTCTACCCGATGTGGCGCCCCGCCGGCTGACCGATCAGGCCGCCTGGTGGACGGTCTCGCCCGCCTGGACCACCATGCGCAGGGGCTTGGTCAGGGCCGTGATGTCCGCCAGCGGGTCGGTGTCCAGCACGATCAGGTCGGCGTGGGCGCCGGGGGCGAGGGTGCCGATCCGGCCGGGCATCCGCACCAGGTCGGCGGCCACCGTCGTCGCGGAGCGGATGATGTCCAGCGGCTGCTGAACCTCGGCGCGGATGCGGAACTCCTCGCTCTGATAGGGCTGCATGCCGCCGAGCAGGTCGGTGCCGAAGGCGACGTTCACGCCGCCGCGCACCGCGCGATCCAGCGCGTCGAGCCCGCCTTCGAGCACCTGCGCGACCTTCTCCCAGCTGCTCCTCGGCAGGCCGTGGTTCATGCCTTCCCGCTGCAGCGCCCAGTACGTCACCAGCGTCGGAACCAGGAAGGCGCCGTTGTCGACGAGCAGCCGAACTCCCTCGTCGTCCAACAGGTTCCCGTGCTCGACGCACCGCACGCCGGCCTCCAGCGCGCGGTTGATCGCCGCCGGCGGGTAGGCGTGCACGGTCACGTAGCGGCCGGCCGCGTTCGCCTCGTCGACGATCGCGCGCAGTTCGTCCATCGAGTACTGCGTCGAGTCGATGTGGTCGGTGGGGGAGGCGACCCCGCCGGAGGCCATCACCTTGATGTGGTGCGCGCCGCGGCGGAGCTCGTCCCGCGCGGCCAGCCGCACCCCGTCGACTCCGTCGGCGACCCGGCTGGAGCCGCCGCAGAACGGGTGGTCGTCGTAGACCCGGACCCCGGCGGTGCGCTTGTCGCCGTGCCCACCGGTCTGGCTCAGCGCCTTCCCGCCGAAGATCAGCCGCGGCCCGCGGATCAGCCCGTCGACCTGCGCGGCGGCGAACCCGTAGTCCGCGCCGCCGACGTCGCGGACCGTGGTGAACCCGCGGTCGAGCATCGCGCCCATGTTGCGCACCGCCCCGGCCGCGATGTAGCTCGGCGACCAGCCGCGCAGCGCCGTGGTGTCGGCGGTGATGCCCGCGACGTGCACGTGGGCGTCGATCAGGCCGGGCAGCACGTATCCGCCGCGCAGGTCGATCTCGGTCGCATCGGCCGGGCCGGTGGCGCGGCCGCCGGACTCGGCGATCAGCCCGTCGGCGCAGACCAGGTCGGCTTCCCGGTAGTCACCGGTTTCGACGTCGAGCAGCCGGGCGTTGCGCAGTACCAGGGAGGTCACGAGCTTCCTTTCGGTAGTTGTCAGCGGACCGGGGCGCCGGGGCCGAGTGGAATTCCCAGCGCCCACCAGGCGAAGAACAGCAGCGTCCAGACCACGAGCATCGAGAACGCCAGCGGGATGGTCATCGACGCGAGGGTGCCGATGCCCGCGTTTCGCCGGTAGCGCTGGATGAACCCGAGCGCCATCACGAAGTACGGGCTCATCGGGGTGATCACGTTCGTGCAGGAGTCGGCGATGCGGTACAGCGCCTGCGTCGTCTCCGGCGGGATGTCCAGCAGCATCAGCATCGGCACGAACACCGGCGCGACCAGCGCCCACTGCGCCGAACCGCTGGTGACCACCAGGTTGATCAGGCTGACCAGCACCAGGATGCCGAGGAAGATCAGCAGACTGTGCGCGCCGAGCGACTTCAGCAGCGCAGCGCCGTGGATCGCGGTGACCTCGCCGATCTTGGTCCACTTGAAGTAGGCGAGGAACTGCGAGACGGCGAAGAACAGCATCAGGATCGGGGCGATGTCGCGCAGCCCCTGCGTCATCAGGTCAGGCACGTCGCGGCTGCGGCGGATCTCGCCGACCGCGATGCCGTAGGCGGTGCCGGTGATCATGAACAGCAGTGACAGCACGATCGCGATGCCCGACAGCAGCGGCGAATCCAGCAGCGAACCGTCGGCCCCGCGCAGCGGGGAACCGGTCGGGAGCGTCGCGATCACCAGCGCCGCGACGTAGACCAGCGCGGCGATGCCCGCGTTGCGCAGGCCACGGCGCTGCTGCGGGGTGAGTTCGAGGGCGGAGTCGTCGAGCTCGACGTGCGTGTCGTCCTCGCCGGTTTCCACCCGCCTGGCCAGGAATCCCTCGACCACCAGCGTGATCACGGCGGACAGCAGCACCGAGGAGACCGCGGAGAAGAAGTAGTTCGCCACCGGGCTGACGACGTACGCCGGGTCCAGCGTCCCGGCGGCCGCCGTGGTCAGCCCGGACAGGATCACGTCGGTCGGTGTGATCAGCGGGCTGGCGTCGGTGCCGGCCGAGATGGACACCAGCGCCACCACGATGCCGAGCACCGGACTGCGCCCGACCGCGCGGAAGACGATGGCGCCCAACGGGATCAGCACGATGTAGGCGGCGTCCGAGGCGACGTGCGCGATCATGCCGGTGAACGCCAGCGCGAAGGTCACCCAGCGCCGGGGCACCCGGATCACCGCGGCTCGCAGCATCGTGGTCAGCAGGCCCGCCTTGTCGGCCACCGCGACGCCGATCATGGTGACCAGCGCGGTGCCCAGCGGCGGGAACGTCACGAAGTTCTCCACCACGCCGGAGACCGCGGTGCGGATGCCGTCGATGGAGATCAGGCTGCGGACCGCGACGGTCTTGCCGTCGGCGGGGGAGATCGCGGTGACGCCGAGCGCGTGCAGCCCCCAGCTCAGCGCCGCCAGCACCACGCTGAGGATGCCGAACAGCCAGAACGGGTGCGGGAGCACGTTGCCGGCTCGCTCGATCCCCGCCAGGAAGCGGACCAGCACGCCGGTGGACCGGCTGGGTGTTCGGGCGGTGCCACGCACGCTGCGACCTCCTGGGACGAATGCCGGAGCTCAAGCGGCCGCCGGCGAGGATGGTCGGAACGCTACGGGTTGATGGAACAATCAGTCAATGATGCGCGTATGATCAATATGTTCATTCGTCATGGTCGGCTGTGTGGGCATGATTCGTCCGGCGGGAGGTCGTCGTGCCGAGAACGCCGCACGCCCCGGGAACGCCCGGCCCGCGCCGTACGATCACCGGTATGGCCGAGCCCCTGGACGCCGCCGACCTCGACCTGGTCGCGGCACTGCAACGCGCGCCACGCGCCGGTGTGCGGCTGCTGGCCGACGTCCTGGACATGGCGGCCAGCACCGTCAGCCGGCGGCTGACCCGGCTGGTCGAGGCGCGGCTGCTGAAGGTGATCAGCCAGCTGAACTGGTCGGTGCAGCCCGCGCACCCGCAACACCTGTGGATCTCCGCGCAGCCGGGCGCGGCAGGACAGGTGGCCCGCGAGGTCGCGGCGCTGCCGGAAACGCAGTTCGCGGCGATCACCTCGGGCCGCTCCGACGTCTACTGCATCCTGCAACCGGCCGCCCGAGCCGCCAACGCGGACCTGATCACCGAGCGCGTCGGCGGCATCCCCGGTGTCGCCTCCAGCCACACCGAGATCGCGCTGCGCTCCTACGCCTCGGCGGCGACCTGGCAGCTGGACCGGCTCACGCCCGAGCAGGAAACCAGGCTGCGCGCGGAGAATCCGGCCGTGCGACAAGAGGTTCGGGCGGAGCTCGGCGAGGACGAGCGGCGGGTGGCGCGGGCGTTGCAGGAGGACGGCCGGGCCAGCGCCGCCGACATCGCGCGCCGGCTCGACCTGAGCCAGTCCACCGCCTACCGCATCGCCCAGTCCCTGCTGGAGCGCGGCATCGTGATCCCGCGCGTCGAGATCGAACCGGCGCTGCTCGGGTTCCCGCTGGAAGCGGTGATCTCGCTGACCACCGAGCTGCGCTCGATCACCGGCATCGCCGCCGAGCTGGGCCGCCATCCCACGGCCCGCTTCGTGTCCACAGTGGCCGGAACCGCCTCGATGATCTACCACGGTGCGTTCCGCGACGAGGACGACCTCGCGGGCCTGCTCACCGGTGACCTGGCCGCGCTCGAAGGCATCAAGTCCGTCGAGGTCGCCGTCGTCCTCCGCGTGCTGACCCGCTACTGGCTGCCCCGCGAGGGAGTCCGGCTGGCGTAGTCGGCGATTTCGACGGAAACCGGCGTGCCGATTCCCATGGAAACAGCCGCGGCTCAGGTCTCCACGCCGACGTAGTCGAATTCCCAGGTGCCGTCCGGCCGTCTCCTGCCGCGCTCGTAGATCAGCAGCGGCGGCACGGCCTGGGAGTTGCGGGCCCGCGCGGGAAACGTGATGCGCGGTACCGGCTTGCCCGACACGTCCGCGGAAACGGCGACCTCGTGGCCGTCTTCCGGCCCACCGCGCAGCCGTACCCGGATCTCTGCCACGCGAAGCTCCCCTCTTCGGACCAGCACTGCCGTGGTCGGCGCCTCATCGGCGACGACACCGCTTCGACCAGGATGTCCGGAACCAGGTTCCTGCTGTCACTGAATCGTGTGGCCCGGCGGGACCGTCAGATCATCTCGGTGATGTTGGGCTCGACGTCGAGGAGCGCGCGGCCGAACGCCTCCGCGTTGCTGGCCGGGTGCGCGAGAGCGTGCCGGCTGGCGGTCTGGATGTCGCGCAGGATCGCGTGCAGCGGGTCCGATTCGGACAGCGCCGACGCGCCGTAGGCGGAGACGAGCACGTCGACGGCCTCGCGGCACTGCTGGATCGCGTGGCTGGCGTGCTGCCGCAGCCGGGCGCGTTCCAGGTAACCCGGGTGGGTTCCGGACAGCGCGTGGCCGTCGACCACGGCCGCCGACCGGTCTGCGATCAGCCGGGCGACGTCGATCTTCGTCGACGCCTTGGCCACGGCCAGCTGGAACGCAGTCGAATCACGCTGCCGCTCATAGCTGGTGAACGCGATGCCCTTGTGTCCGGCCTGGGAAAGCACGTGCTCGAGCGCTTCCTCGGCCATGCCGAGCAGCGGGGCGATCAGGAACGTCGCCAGCGTCGGGACCACGGCGGTGCGGTAGCGCGGGGAATCGTTGCGGCGGAGAGGGAACACGCCCCGCGTCGCCGGGCCCCGCCGCAGCAGCCGGTGGTCGGGGACGAACACGTTCTCGCCGATCAGCAGGTTGCTGCCGGTTCCGCGCATGCCGAGGGTGAACCAGGTGTCCTTGACGCGCAGCTCGCTCATCGGGACCAGCCCGAACGCGGCGTCCGCCGGCTCGTCGCCGTGCTCCGGCAACGACATGCCGAGCATGGCCCAACCGGAGTGCAGGCAGCCGGAAGCCGGCGCCCAGCTGCCGCTGACCTGCCAGCCGCCGTCGACGCGCCGGGCGGACGCCTTCGGCGTGAGCACCTGGCAAACCTTGGTGTCCGGGCCGGCGCCGAAGACCTCTTCCTGCGCCTGGTCGGGGAAGAGGCTGGTCAGCCAGTCGCCGCAGCCGAGGATCAGCACCAGCCAGCCCGCGGCCGCGTCGCCCCGGGTGACCTCGGCGGTGGCGTCCATGATGGTGCGCAGGTCGGTTTCCAGGCCGCCGAACCGGCGCGGCACCCACGCGCGGAACAGGCCGGCCTCGTCGAGCGCGGCGATCGACTCGTCGGCGAGCCGCCGTTCCTGCTCGCCATCGGCCCGATGCTGCTCCAGCAACGGCCGCAGCGCCGCCGCTCTCTCGACGAGATCCGCCCGTGCACCGGTCCCCATGGTCGACCTCCAAATCACACTGACCACGATGATCAGTGTGCACCGGCCGTCACCCGGTCGTGCGGGCGGTCCGGGGGCGACGTCAGCGCGCGCCGGGAGTGACCAGGACGTGGAGGGTCCGGGGGCCGTGCACGCCTTCGACCCGGTTGAGCTCGATGTCGCTGGTGGCGGACGGGCCGCTGATGAACGTCATCGGCCGCGTCGGATCCAGCCGGCGCAGCGCGGCCGGAACGTCGTCGGCGACTTGGGATTCCTCGACGACGCAGATGTGCACGTCCGGCACCAGCGTCACCGCCCGGTGCCCCTGGCCGGGGCCGTGGTCGAGCACGATGGTGCCTGTCTCGGCAATGCCCACCACGGCCGTGGTGATCACCGCGTCGATGCGCTCCAGGTCCGCCGTGTCGATGTCCGCGCCGTCGTCGACCTGCCCGAACTCCGAACTCAGTGCGGCATACCACTGATGTGGTACCCCAGTTGGGGCAAGCACTCGGTGGGCACCGGCAGCGCGCGCGGCAGCCACGATCGCGGCCGGCAGCCCGCCGGGCTCGACCCGCTCCACCGTGGCCCGGTAGTCCGCGACCCGCTCGCAGAACAGCCCCACCAGATCCGCCGCCGGGCGTTCGGTGCGGTAGTCGCGCGGAATGCTCGACACCGGAACCCGCTCGGTCTGGGCAAGCGCCGAGCGCACCCGGCCCAGGATCGCCTCGCGCGCCGAATTCCGTGCGCTCATCGCGAATCGCCTCCTCGGTTGCGCTCCCACCAGGAGCGGAAGGATTCCTCGGCCGGGGCTGGCGCGTCCCGCGCATCGGTCCAGCGCGACAGCGGTCGAGGCAACCGGCCGATGGTGCCCTTGCGGCCGATTACCCGGCGGCTCAACGCCGCCACCTTCTCGGCCACGGCCAGCCGCTTCGAGTCGCCGAACACCCAGGACGCCAGGCCCATCAGGGCGTCCATCGGCTTGGACCGCCAGTCGTGCTCCTCGACCACCCGGGTGCGCAGGTGCACCAGCAGGTCGGGGATGTTGATCGCGACCGGGCAGACGTCGTAGCAGGCACCGCACAACGACGACGCGTACGGCAGCGACTTGTCCACTTCGGACGCCGTGCCGCGCAGCTGCGGCGTCAGCACCGCGCCGATCGGGCCCGGGTACACCGAGCCGTAGGCGTGGCCGCCGGTGCGCTCGTACACCGGGCACACGTTCAGGCAGGCCGAGCAGCGGATGCAGCGCAGCGCCTGGCGACCGATCTCGTCGGCGAGCGCGTTGGTGCGGCCGTTGTCCAGCAGCACCACGTGGAACGACCGCGGCCCGTCCCCGGCGGTGACGCCGGTCCAGGTCGAGGTGTAGGGGTTCATCCGCTCGCCGGTGCTGGAACGCGGCAGCAGCTGCAGGAACACCTCCAGGTCCTGCCAGCGCGGCACCAGCTTCTCGATGCCGACCACGCTGATCAGCGTCTCCGGCAGGGTCAGGCACATCCGGCCGTTGCCCTCGGACTCCACGACCACCAGCGTGCCGGTCTCGGCCACCGCGAAGTTCGCGCCGGAGACGGCGACCTTGGCGCGCAGGAACTTCTCCCGCAGGTGCCGCCGGGCGGCCTCGGCCAGCCGGGCGGGCTCGTCGGTGAGGTCCGCGGGCGCGGGCGCGCCGACCTTGCCCATCTCGCGCTGGAAGATCTCGCGGATCTCGGCGCGGTTGCGGTGGATGGCGGGCACCAGGATGTGGCTCGGGGTGTCGTGTCCGAGTTGGACGATCAACTCGGCCAGGTCGGTTTCCCAGGCGTCGATCCCGGCGGCCTCCAGGGCTTCGTTGAGCTCGATCTCCTGGGTGGCCATCGACTTGACCTTGACCACCTCCCGCTCGCCGGTGGCCCGCACCAGGTCCACGACGATCCGGTTGGCCTCGTCGGCGTCGCGCGCCCAGTGCACGGTGCCGCCTGCCGCGGTCACCGCCGCCTCGAACTGCTCCAGGTAGTTGTCCAGGTTGGACAGCGTGTGCGCCTTGATGGCCGCGCCGGCCTCGCGCAGCTGCGCCCAGTCGTCGAGCTCGCCGACGACGTCGGCGCGCTTGTGCCGGATCGTCGAGGTCGCGTTCGCCAGATTGTGCCGCAGCTGGGAGTTGGCCAGCTCCCGCTTCGCGGCCTGCGGGAAGGCGGGCATGCCCAGGTAGGTGCCGGTCACCGGTCGATTCCTTCCGTCGAGGCCAGAATCTCGGCCAGGTGCATCACCCGGATCCCGGACCGCTGCCGGGACAGCAGCCCGCCGATGTGCATCAGGCACGAGGCGTCTCCGGCGCAGAGGACCTCCGCATCGGTCTCGCGGACGTGGCGCGCCTTGTCCGCGCCCATCGCCACCGATACGTCCGGGTTCTTCAGCGCGAAGGTGCCGCCGAACCCGCAGCACTGCTCGGCGGCGGGGAGCTCGGCGAGCTCTAGCGACCGCACCGCGCGCAGCAGCCGCAGCGGCTTGTCGCCGACCCGCAGCAGCCGGGCGGAGTGGCAGGTGGGGTGGTAGGTCACCCGGTGCGGGAAGTACGCCCCGACGTCGGTCACGCCGAGCACGTCGACGAGGAACTCGGACAGCTCGTGGACCTGCGGAGCGATGCGCGCGACGGCGCGGCTGAGCCGCTTGTCGCCGTCGGCGACCATCGCGTGCTGGTGACGCACGGACGCCACGCACGATCCGGACGGGGCGACCACGGCGTCGTAGTCGGCGAAGGCGTCCACGAAGGTGCGCACCGAGGAGACCGCCTGCTTGCGGTAGCCGGTGTTGGTGTGCATCTGCCCGCAGCAGGTCTGCGCGGTCGGGAACTCGACCTCGCAGCCGAGCCGCTCCAGGATCTGCACCGTCGCTTTGGGCGCAGCCGGGAACATGGCGTCCCCGAGGCAGGTAGCGAACAACGCCACCCTCATACCCCATCACTCCAATCGATTCGCGTCAGTTCACTGTGGAAGCATCCACGACAGGACGTTGGACTGCAGGAAGACCAAGACGCACAACGCGAGCAGCAGTCCGATGCTCCACTTGAGAACGTTGCGCAGGATCGTCGCCTCGGAACCCGCCATGCCGACCGCGGTCGCGACGATCGCGAGGTTCTGCGGGCTGATCATCTTGCCCATCACGCCGCCGGAGGTGTTGGCCGCGACCAGCAGCGCGGGGTCGACCCGACGCGCTCCGCCGCCACCTGCTGCAGGCTCGCGAACAGTGCGTTCGCGCTGGTGTCGGAGCCGGTGACCGCGACCCCGAGCCACCCGAGCACGGGCGAGAGGAAGGCGAACGCGGGGCCGACCCCGGCGATGGCGGTGCCGATCGTGGTGGTCTGCCCGGACTGGTTCATCACGTAGGCCAGCGCGAGCACGCCGACGATGGTCAGCCCCGACCAGCGCATCGACACCACGGTGCGGCCGAGTTCGGCCAGCGCGCCCGGCAGCGAGATCCGGTAGGCCAGGGCGACGCCGAAACCGCAGAGCAGCAACAAACTTCCCGGCGAGGACAACCAGCTCAGCGTGAACACCGTGGTGCTCGACGGCGCGCCGGAAGCCGACAGCAGCGCGCCGTGCAGGCCGGGCCACGGGATCTTGACGTCGGTCGCGGCCAGCGCGGCACCCGCCGGCTTCCACAGCTTGACTACCGAGAACACCGCGACCACCAGCAGATACGGGAACAGCGCGAGGAAGATGCGCCCGGCGCTCAGCGGCTGCCCGGACGGCTCGGCGCTCTCCGCGCTGCCGGTGATCCGGGCGCGGGCCTCGGCGCTGCCGCCTGGCTGCCAGAACCGCAGCAGCACCACCAGCGCGACGGCCCCGACGAGCGCGGACACGATGTCGGTCAGCGGCACCGAGATGTAGTTGGCGCAGACGAACTGCGCCACGGCGAACGCCGCAGCGCCGCGGGCCACGTCTGCCGCACGCCGCGCCGCCCGTCGACTACGAGCACCAGCAGGAACGGCACGAACAGCGCCAGCAGCGGCGTCTGCCGGCCGACCACGGCACCGATGTGCTCGAACGGGATCCCAGTGAGCTCGCCGGCGGTGATGATCGGCGTGCTCAGCGCGCCGAACGCGACCGGCGCGGTGTTGGCCAGCAGCACGGTGACCGCGGTGCGCAGCGGCGGGAAGCCCACCGCCACGAGCATCATGCCGCGCGACCGGTGCGCCGAAGCCCGCCAGGGCTTCCAGCAGGCCGCCGAAGCAGAAGGCGATCACCACGGCCTGGATCCGCGGGTCCGGCGACAGCAGGGCGAAGCAGGCGCGCAGGTCCTCGAAGCGGCCGCTGCGCACGGTCAGCTGGTAGAGCCAGATCGCCGTGATGACGATCCACAGGATCGGCAGCAGGCCGAAGGCGGCGCCCTGGCCTGCGGAGAGCAGCGCCAGATCGGCGGGCATTCCGTAGCCGAGCACGGCGACCAGCAGCGCGGCCGCGAGCCCGGCGAGCCCGGTGAGGTGCGCTTTCACGCGCAGGACGCCGAGCAGCACGAACACGGTGAGCAGGGGTATCGCCGCGGCGAGGGCGGACAGGCCGAGGCTGCCCGCGATCGGGGCGGTGACGGGTTGGTATCGGGTTGGTACACGACGCGACACCTCTCTGTGCCGTTGACCATTCTATGGTCGGACCAAAGGCTGGCGGTACCATAGGTAACCCTGGTGGCATTTGTAAAGGGGGACGAATGGCCGGCTTCGAGGCCGACGAGCGGGGCGGGAACTGGCGCCCGGTGGCTCGCACGCGCACCTACGAGCTGGTCATCGACCGGATCGAGGAGCAGATCGTCAGCGGCCAGCTGCACGTCGGCGACCGCCTGCCGCCCGAGCGGGACCTGGCGCAGATGCTCGGCGTGAGCCGCGCGGCGGTGCGCGAGGCGTTCCGCGCGCTGGAAGCCCAAGGCGTGCTGCGCATGGCGGTCGGCACCGGCCCGGACTCCGGCACCACGGTCGCCGCGCTGCCGAGCCAGGCCCTGACGCGGCTGCTCAGGCTGCACGTCGCGCTGGCGAACTTCCCGGTGGCCGACGTCGTGCAGGCGCGGATCATGCTCGAACGCGAGAGCGCGCGCAACGCCGCGCAGCGGGCCACCGCGCCGGAACTCAAGGAGCTGCGCGAACTGCTGGACGAGATGGACGATCCCGACTGCGACCGCGAGCGGTTCAACGACCTGGACACCGAGTTCCACGTCGCGATCGCCGAGGCCGGCGGCAACCGGCTGGTCGCGGACATGACGATCGCGATCCGCGAGTCGATGCGCCGGCCGCTGCTGGCCGCCTTCGACGAGCTCGGCGACCGGTGGTTCCCGATCGCCGACGGCCTGCGCCACGACCACCGGCTGATCCACCAGGCGCTGGAATCAGGCGACGCCGCCGCGGCCGAAGAGCACGTGGAACGCCACATCCGCGGCTTCTACCGGGACGGCCTGATCCAAGACCTGCCGTAAAGCGGTGCGCGCCACCCTGTTCGAGACCGGCGACGAGCACGTGCTGCTCGTGCTGCTGCACCACGTGGCCGGTGACGAGTGGTCGACACGAC
>NZ_JBFAKG010000063.1:50943-58732 GCF_040655595.1 Saccharopolyspora sp. NPDC050389 | reverse complement strand
AGAGTGCCGCGGTGATCGCTGCGGTGGGGTCGGTGTTGTCGTTCGGGGCGATGGGGGCGTTGCCGAAGCTGAAGGGTGCGATCAAGGATTGGGTGAAGCGTGCGGGCGGCGAGCCGGGCGCGGTGGATGGGTGGTTTGCCCATCCTGGGGCGCGGATCGGTGGTGAGGGCCTGCATGAGGGGGCTACCGAGACGGTCGCGGTCGGGATCATGGAGGGCGAGTTCGTGTTCAACCCGGCGGCGTTCACCGCGGGTGGGGCGTCGGCGGTGGCGGAGATCGCCGGGGAGAAGGTGGGGGAAGGTCTCGGCGGGCGGGCGTTGGAACACGAGGCCAACAAACATGTCCCGGGTGATGAGGATGCCGACAGCGGCTACGGCAGCGACGAGGACGCAGACGCCGACGACGCGAGCAGCGAGTTCAGCAGCGGCAGCAGCGAGTCCGGCGGTGGTAGCAGCGAGTCCGGCTATGGCAGTGACGAGGACGCGGACGGCGCGGGCGGCGAGTCCGGCGGTGGCAGCGGCGAGTCCGGCTACGGCAGTGACGAGGACGCGGACGACGCCGGCAGCGAGTCCGGCTACGGCGGCGAGGACGCGGACGACGCGGGCAGCGAGTTCAGCAGCGACAGCAGCGAGTCCGGCAGCGACAGCAGCGAGTCCGGCGGCGGCAGCAGCGAGTCCGGCGGCAGCAGCGGTGATGGGCCGGGGCTGGGGGCGTTCACCGGCGGAACCACCGTCCCACCGGCCATTTCCACCCACTCCACCGGCCAGGGCGACTCCAGTGGTTCTCGTGGGGGCCGGGATGCCGTGTTGCCGGGCAACGGCCAGAACCAGCCCGGCGACGAGCACAGTCCCGCCTCGGTGGGCGAGTCTGGTCATCCGAGTGTTCCGGAGGGTTCTGGTGCTGTGTCTGCGGGTGGGGAAACCACTGGTGGCCGGAGTGTGCCGGGTGAGCGGGTCGGTGCCGAGGGCGGGTCGGACACCAAGCCCGTCGTGGATCCGGTAAGTGCTGTTGCGTCGCGGCCGGGGCAGCCGGGTGCCCAGGTCCCGGTCACGCCGGGTGATCCGGGTGACCCGATGCGATCCGAGGCTGTCCGGGAAGAGTCTGGTGGCGGGCAGCAGCAGCGGGTGCCGGAAGGTCATCGGCAGGTCCCGTCGGGGCAGGATGTTCCGCAGTCAGGCGTCACCGGTGATGGGATCCCTGGCGAGGTTGTTACGCACTCTGCCCGGACCCCCGGGAACGACGGGTTGGGCGGCTTCGCGCAGTCCCAGCCCCACGGGGCAGACTCCGGGCCGGCACCCAACGCCGGTGAGGTTGTCACCCACAATCAGGCCAACCCGAGCTCTGAACCCGCCGGTCAGTCCACGGGTCAGCCCGATGGCGCGCGGGAGCCCGGGTCTGAACCCGCCGGTCAGCCCGATGGCGCGCGGGAGCCCGGGTCCGAATCCACCGGCGTGCCCGGCGGCGAACGCGGCGAAGTGCCTGACGGTGCGCGGGTCGGTGAGTCGACCGGCACGCCTGGCGGTGGTCGGGAGTCGGCCGGTGAGTCCGGTGATCGCGGGTTCACCGGTGAGCCTGGTGGTGGCGAACGCGGTGGGTCGACCGGCGTTGGCGAACGCGGTGACGAGCTTGGTGGTCATCGCGGGTTCACCGGTGAGTCTGGTGGTGGCGAACGGGTCGGTGAGCCTGGCGGCGAGCGGGCCGGTGGGTCGACCGGCGTGCCCGGCGGCGAACGCGGCGATGAGCCCAGCGGCGAGAGCGGCGGCGAGTCTGGCGGTAATCGCGAGTCGACCGGCGTGCCTGGCGGCGAACGGGTCGATGGGTCGACCAGCATGCCTGGTGGTGGTCGGGAGTCGGCCGGTGAGTCCGGTGGTGGCGAGTCGACGTCGGCGCGGATTCCTTCTGGTGTCCCGGCCGCCGGGGACAACCGCGTTCCGGTGCCGGGGGGTGTTGATACTCCGGTCGTTTCCGATGCCGCGGTCGGCTCCGATGGTGATCGCGACGGCGCGACCCCGACACCGATCCAGGCCCCGGCCGCCAGTACCGGCACCGGGTCGGGTTCTGGTTCAGGGACGGGTCAAGGCTCCGGCCAGGCGTCGGCGACTGCCCCGGTTTCGCAGGTTCCTGCGGCGGCTACCTCGGGTTCTGGTTCGGGGACTGGGCAGGGTTCTGGCCAGGCGCCGGCGACCGCTCCGGTTTCGCAGGCTCCTGCGGCGGCTACCTCGGGTATCCCCGCGGCCGCCACGACCGGTACTACCGGGGGCACTTCAGCGGCGGCCCCCTCGGGTTCTGCGCCGGTGGGGCCGGGCGCGGGTACGTCTGGTGGGACGTCCGCCGGATCGGCTGGGACCACTGGCGGGTCGGGCACGTCTGGTGGGCCGGGGTCGGGGTCGTCGAGCCGCAGTGTGCCGTCGCTGAGGGCTGGGACGGTGGGTCCGGGGATGCCGGGCCGGGTCGGTGATGGTTCCCGTTCTGGTGGGGCCCGGGAGGTGACGGCGGCCGCGGGTGTCGGCGACGGTGCTGACTCGTCGCGGGCGGTGGAGTCGTCGTCGCGGATGGAGAAGATTGGTGGTGGTCGCGGGTCGGGACCGGGCGTGAGGTCCGGGTCGGGTTCGAAGCCGGGGTCGCGGAATGAGATGTTGGCGATGCTGGTTGCTGCTGATCCGGATTTGCGGGCGTATGCGGGGTTGTTGGGGGATCCGGAGGCGTTGCCGGCGAAGTTGCGGGCGTATGCGGGTAAGCCGAAGAAGGATCTGCGGTTGGCCAATGCCGGGGTCACGTCGTTCGTGTGGTTGAACACGATCCTGCAGGGCCGGGTTGATCAGTTGGCGTTGACGGCTAGGTACGGGCCGGAAACGTTGCTGGGTTTGTATGAGCTGATGCTTCGTCAGCCCCGGCAAGGTGACCGGGCGCCCAGGATCGCGTTGTTGGTGGCCGAACTGCTGGATGTGCGGCCTGATCCGGGTTCGTGGAACCCGCGGGACTGGTTTGGTCGGGGTGGGAAGGATCTGCCGGCGACCCGCGGTGAGAAGACCGCACCGGAGAACCTCAAGGAGAAAGAGGAGAAGACCGCGGCGGAGACCCGCGGCGAGAAGACCGCGGCGGAGACCGTCGAGGAGAAAACCGCGGCGGAGGTCGTTGACGAGAAGACCCGTTCGGACGATCCCGATGACCTGTACTCCGACGAGCGGGCCCTGCTCGCCGAGGAGTCCGATGCGGCTTCGATCGTCTCGGCCGTCTCCGATGGGTCCGGCCGGACCGATACGACCTCCCTCGCCGAAGTCGACGACACGGGCGGGGTACGGGAGATCCGGGAGATTCCCCTCGAATTCGCCGATCCCATGCTCAGCATGGACGGTTCCGTCAACGCCTTGTGGTCCGGGGGCGCCGACCCGCAGGTCGAAACCTTCATCAAGACGTTGGGTACGGCGGTGGCGGATACGCCGACGGTGGAGTCGCATTCGGACGACAAGAAAGCGCGGCTGGCGGGATACCTGGAACGGCAGCGCATCCTCGACATGGACGCCGTCGGACGGCTCGGCGAGGATGTCCGTGGCCTGGTGGACCGAATCCTGCTCGCCGAGGTGCACAGCGCCGGACTCGACACCCGTACCCGGTGGGTCGCGGACGGGCTGCGCGCGCGGGCAGAGCAGAACAAGCTCCCCGGTGGCGCGCCGCCGGAAGGCGCTGGGCCGTCGCTGGCGCAGGAAGACCAAGCACTGTTCGACGCGATCACGGCATCCTGGCCGTCTCCCGACGCGGCGCTGAAGTACACGCTGGCTGGATTCCGCGACATGTTCGCCGGGTTCGACAATGCGCTGGTCTTCCAGGCAAAGGCGTTGGGACCGGGACGCAACGATCGGGCCGGCGGGCCAGGCATGCCCAATTACCCGCTCGCTTATCTGGGTGACGGCCTGGTGGCGATGAGACGGGTCGGACAGTTGCTGTACGGGGCAAACGTCGACGATGTGCGGGCGCTGGTGTTCGCGCCGGACACGCGCAAGGGGTTCGTCCTGGTGCGGCGTGGCAACGACGTCCATATTTTCGGCATGCACGACGGCCAGGCCGCGGGACCTGGCGATCTGGATGGTGCGGGGCGGCTGTTCGGGGTGGCCTACCTGCCTGACGGCAGGCTGCTCTTCGGCCGTCGGGCCGCATTGACGGACCAGCAGGTTTCCCAGCTCGCCGAGGAGTACGCGAATATACCGCCGACCGAAGACGCAGACCTGCTGCCGGCATTGAGCCTGACGATGATGGAGGATGTGCAGGCGGCCGTCCGGGACCTGCCAGCTGACGATCCGGCCAAGCGATGGACGCTGAAGCCGACTCTGGTCGGCCGGGGGCCGGGTGCTTTCTCCCAGGCCCGAGACCTGCTCAGGTGGCGGGGTGAGGGTGCGACCGCGGTGCTGGTAGACACTGCCGGGCACCAGGCTCTTGTCATGCAGCGCGTGGGTGACAGCGACGTACGCGTCAAGCGGCACCACAACGGCGTGTCGTACGACATGACCGGCAGCGATGCTCGCATTGACGCCGACAAGCTTGTCTACGCCATCGCGATGGACGCGGACGGTTCGGCGCTTATTGGCGATCAGGCTGTCGCCACGGTGAGTGAGGATCGGGCGGCGAGGTTCGAGGAGCTGCGGAGCGCGCTGCCGAAGCCTGCCCATTTCGGCCTGTTCGGGTACGGCGACGCTCGCCGGTTCGTGAAGTCCGGCGCGGCCGAACTCGCTTTGGTGCGGGAGGACGAGATCCGCCAGGCGCGCATCGCGCGGATCGGCAAGAAGCGAGCAGAGCCTGGTGATGAGCCGCCTCAGCTTGGCCAGAGCATGTGGACCGCGCCGGTCGTCATGGGCGGGACGTTGAACGGCGTCATCGAGGCGGTGCGTGCGGACGAAGGCGGCGCCGCGACCGCGATCGTGCTGGACGGCGAATCGCGTGACGCCTACGTCGTGGCGCGCCAACCGGGCGGTGCGGCCGGCGATGCCAATAACGTGGCGGTGTTGCAGGCCGACGGAGACCCGGTCGATCCCGCCATGCTGGGTGATCTGAGCAGGATCTTGGTGGTCGGCAAGCGGTCTGACGGATCGGTCTTCCCGCCAGACTTGTTCACCGAACCCGGCAGCAGGCAAGCCGCACCGGAGCAGGCGGCGAAACCCGCCGCGTCGCCCGCTCGGCGGCGTTTCGACGAGGAGCTCCTGCGACAGGCACGCTCGGGCCTGACCTGGGACACCTGGCTGCAGGTGCGGCAAGCGGTGCGGCAAGCGGTCGACGGGCCCAGCGCGCTCGAGCAGGGCATCTCGGCCAGCAACCTCACGTTCGTCGCGGCCAACGAGGTGCGCAAGGATCCGGCGCGGACACCGTCTGAGGTGGTCCAGCGGTGGGTCGGCGACCTGGGAATCGGCCGGCAGGAGCGCGACGGGGCCGCGTCCGGGGCGAAGTCGAGGGCGATGCCGTCACGGGCGTGGACCCCGCAGCGGGTCGTCAGCGTGGGCAAGGCCGCGGCGATGCCGGTGCGCGCCCTGCGCCAGATCTCGGTCCCGCTGGCGCAGGATCTGATGCAGCTGGCGCGGGCGATCGTCGACAGCGTCCACCATTTCACCGGGCCGTACAGGAGGCCCGATGTCGACCGCAATGGCCTGGACCTGCCACCAGAGCTCCGCTCGGTGACGCTGGATGAGCAGCTCAAGAACAAGCCGCCGAACCTGCACCTGAAGGCCCCGCTGGTCCAGCTTGCTGCTCAACAGCTCATCGAGCTCGGCATCGACGCGGCCAGCATCCTGGACATCCGCAACAGATCGCAGGCGATCGGACGTGAGCTCGGTACCGCGCGGCCGACGGCCGAGCGGTTGTCATGGCCGGACACGAACCGGGGCCAGCTGTACGAGGTGAGCGAACAGGAACTGCGTCGAGCATTGGATCGGGTGCAGATGCGACCCGACCGCTTGGTTCCCGGCGCGTTTCTGGCCGAGGTGCTGAGCGAGGCAAGGCAGCTGCCATCGGACGAGACCTCCACCACTGGACGGGAAGCGCCCCCCAGCGCGGCGCAGGCCGCGCCACCGGCCGTGACTCCTGCCGCGCGATACCCCGGGCAGTCCGGAGAGGAGGCCATCGAAGGCGCCCTGGGACGACTGCGGGAGAGGTGGCACAGCGCCCGTTCGACGCCTGTCCCGCAGTCGGTACCGTCACCGCCATTCGCGCCATCCCTTTTCCCCAGCGATGATGCGGGACTCAGCATCAGCGATGCTCTGGAGGAAATCGAAGCCCTCGACATTCCTGCATCCTTCGGGATGCCTGGGGCGGAGGCGGCGGGGCCGGTGCGCCGGATACCGCGGGTGCAGCAGGACGACGACGTTTACGAGGCGGCTCTCGGCATCCTGGACGAGGTGAGCGACCCCAACGAGCGAGACCCGGAAAGTCTCGCTGACCGGTTGGCGTTGGACGCCATCGCATGGCGGCTGAAGAACGAGCCCGACGAGTCCGTCGTACTTGACGATGCGATGGACATCATCGTCGCCCTTGACCCGAGCGAACCTACCGCCATGACAGGTGGAAGCGGGACGCTGCGTTCGATCCAGGACATCCTCGAGGCTGCCGACGAGCTGGAGGTCGACAGCAGCATCGCGCAGGCCGCGCGGGGGCTGTTCGAGGAGATCGACCTGCGTGATCCCGACGATCCCGATCCCGACATCGTCGACGAAGCCGAGTCCGCCATCACCCTCATCGCTGCCGAAGCGGAGCTGGGCAAGGATTCTGAGGCTCTGGTCCGGTATGCCGAAGGGCTTAGCCGCATCATGGGCTCGGTCCACCCGGAATGGGTTCTTCGCCGGAAGTATCCGGATCTTTTCCAGGACGACGGCCCGCCGGCCGCGACGACGGAACCTGACCCGGATGTAGCGGCTGCGCAGGTTTCGGATTACCCGGCGGTGGAGGTCGACGATCCCGGCTCCCCCAGGCCGTCCGGTGAGCAGGCGGGCGCAGAGCCGCAGGGGCCGCGGGCGAAGCGGCCCCGGCTTGAATCGCCGCCCGCGGCAGGCCGCGAGAGCCTGCAACCAGAATCCCCCGGGAGCGGGTCTGAGCGACCGTCGCGGGTGCGCCGGATACCGCAGGCGACCGCGGACGATGCCGAGGTACCGGCAGCTCTCGACATCCTGCGCCGCGTAAGCGACTTCGAGCGCTTGGAGCGGGACGCTCTGCGGTATCCCGAGGCGCTCAGCGCTGTCGTGTGGCTACTGCGAAATGAGGGCGACAGGGTCCAGGTCGCGCAGGACGCCGAATCGGTCGTCGCCGGCATGGGCATGAGCCGTGACGGGAGCCGTCTAACCATGCGCACGAGTTCGGGCGCGGTGGTGCAGACCGTCGAGGACATGACCACGCTGGCAGAGTCGATGGAGTTCGACGCGGCGGCGATGCAGGAGGCGCGACGGATCTTTGACGAGGTCGACATCCGTGGTGTCGGCGACGGCGCTGCCTACCACGACCTCAGCAGCTATGACGCGAAGTCTCGGGCCACCATCGCTTTGATCGCCGACAGCGTCGAGATGCGGCACGCCAACGCGGTGCTCCTGAGCCAGATCTCGGGGACGTTGCGTCCGGAATCGGCTCTCGAGCACCGGTTCCGTCCTGGGCTCCGCGGCGCTGCCACCACGCCAGAGAACGCGCCGGGCCGGGCCAATGTCCGGCAGACGGTGGACGACGTGTTGGCCGAGCTTGGGGAGGCCATCGACACCGAGTTGGAGGCAGCGGAAGTCGCGCTGAGCGAGCTACCCGGTCGGGATGACCTGGTAGCGGAGGC
>NZ_JBFAKG010000063.1:0-50844 GCF_040655595.1 Saccharopolyspora sp. NPDC050389 | reverse complement strand
CTCCGCTGGTTGCCGCGGACCGGATGGACCCAGCGACCGGCGACGAGACGATAAGGCAGGCGAGGGCCTGGTTCGGCGCGGAGTCCGACCTGCGGGTGGACGAAGTCTTGGCCGAGCTTGGGGAGGCCATCGACACCGAGTTGGAGGCAGCGGAAGTCGCGCTGAGCGAGCTACCCGGTCGGGATGACCTGGTAGCGGAGGCGATGGGGGTGCTGGCCGAGTCGGCCCCGTTGTTGAGCCCCGCGCAGCGGGAGTGGTTGGCTCCGCTGGTTGCCGCGGACCGGATGGACCCAGCGACCGGCGACGAGACGATAAGGCAGGCGAGGGCCTGGTTCGGCGCGGAGTCCGACCTGCGGGCGGCATGGCCGGAGGAGCGGCTGAAGGCGGAGGCCGCGATCCAGCAGCCCCCGAGCGAGGAAGCGTTGCGTAGCGCGGACAAGCTGATCGCCGCGGCGTTCGACGCGGGTGAGATCAGTGATGCCGACAAGCGTGACGACGAGCTGGCCGGGGCTATCAGGACGATGATCGCCACCGCGACGAGCAGCGGGGGTTGGGCTGCCGGGTTGCAGGTGGCGGACGAGATCGCCGCGGACCGCGGCAGCATGGCGCGTGAGTGGACGCAGGACCGCCTCGATGTCGAGGGGTACGTGGCGTCGATCGCGCTGGAAAAACTGGGCGACCCCGAGTACGTGTCGCGGCTGCGGGAGCCGGCGCTGGATCTGGCGTTGTCGTCGATCAATCCGTTGCCGAGGATCAGTGGTTTCCAGCAGCTCAGCAGTTCACCGGTGGAGGCGGCTCGCGACGTTCTCGCGTGGCGGATGCACCAGGCGGGCGGGCCCAGTACGGCCAGTCTCGGCGAGGGCGAGGCTTTGGCCGCCCAGATCGGTAGCGTGCCGGCTCTGCGCTGGGAGCCGCGGCATGTCGTGCTGGCGGCGGCCGGCTTGCGCGCCGATCCCGCCCCCGCATTCGCGGCCGTCGTCACGAACAGCAGTTACCTGCGCACCCAGGTGCATGGCTACAACGTGTTCGACATCGCGCAGGTGACTGCGGCGATCAGGGCAAGCAGCGGGAACACCATCGAAGAGGCTGTGGTTGCCACAGCGTTGGTGCGGCTGCTCGGCATCGAGCCGCTGAGTCCGGGCATGGTCGACGCTCTTCGCGCCGAAGCTGGCGCGTCGCCGGGGCAGGTCATGCCCGGCTCGGTGGTCACGTACTTCAGCAGCGTCGAACTCGCCCGCAACGGTTACGCCCCCGAACAGATCGCCTGGCTGGTCAATCACCTCGAACACGAGGCCGAGGGTCGTCTCAGCCTGGACCAAATCGCCGACTACCTGGCCGTGGAAACAAAGACGGAGCCGTGGTCGGGCAAGAAATTCGATGCGTTCCGCGAGCAGCCCGCCCTCCGTGGTGCGGTCGATCCGGCCGTGCGGGAGGCAGCGAATCAGCACAGCCCGGCGCTGCTGGCCCGCCGCCGGTATTCGCAGGACGACGTGGCCACGGCGCTGCAGAACGCCATCGACGCCAGCGCCGTTGTAGTCGAACCGGAAGCGTTGTCCAGGCACGTCGCCCGCGCGCTCGGCACGGAGAAATGGACCTGGGAGAAGTTCGAGCAGGTGCGCGCCGCAGCGCCGGCAGAGGCCGATCTCGATCCTGAGCTGCGCGGGATCGTCGAGTGGCATGTCGGAACCGCCGCACTGTTCGGTGCCAAGTTCGGGTTCACCGATGTCGCCGCTGTCGTGCAGGCGGTCTGGGAGCAGGAAGGCCGCGAGGTGCCCGTCGGGCGCATCGCGGAGAACATCTCCCGGGAGCTCCGGTTGGGCGGGGGGAACCGGCCGCAGTTCGACGAGGTCCTGGCGGAGGCGCCGTCGCTGGCTTCGGTCAGCTCGGACACCGACGCGGAGGTGTTGCGAGCCGTCGATATGCAGCTGCTCCACGAGGACAGCATCAACCTCGACGACATGGAACGGGTCGTTGAGCAGGTCCAGCTCAGGAGCGGGCCGGACACGAGCTTCGCGCCGCTGATGGCGCTGGTGATGGGCGTCGAAGCGTGGACACGCGCACGCTTCGCCCGCGAGCTCGCGCACGCGCCAGAGCTTGTCGACATTCCGCAGGACTTCCGGCCGTCGATCGCCGCGGAAGATCGGGAGTGGCTGCTTGAACAGGGCCTCGACCCGGATCACGTGATCCGGGTGGCCGACCGCATCGTCGAGATGAGCGACAACAACGTCAGCTCGTGGTTTGTGGTGGACAACATCATCCGGTCCTTCAAGACCGCTGCGCCCGAGCCATCCTCATCCGCTGACGGTGAGCCTGGCCCGAATCGGCGTCTGTTCACCCGCCAGGTGCTCAGCGACGAAATCCACGCCAGCGGCGAGAGGCCTGCAGTCGAGGTCCGCACCATGACTGCGGTGGAGGCCTTGTTCGACCCGTACCTGCTCGAACTGCACGAGCTGGATCCGGAGGCGGTGGCCTCTGTCGTGGAGACGGAGGCGGCGGCCAACGACATGTCCGTGGTGCAGGCCGCCAGGTGGATCGCCAACGACAGCGGTCTCGTCCGTAGCTTCACCCCGTTGCATCGCCGGCAAGTCACCGGCGCCCGGGTGGAGGAGGTCAAGGCGGAGGCCGACCGGTCCGCCGACCTGTTCGCGGAGATCGACGGTGACCTGCGAGAAATCGACCCCGCGTCGCTCGACAGGGCCGAAGACACAGCGGAAGCCAGCGCGCGTGCGACTCGGACGGCCTGGGACCAGGCTCAGCAGCGGCTGACCGACGCGGCGGCCAACCTGGACGTTGAGCGGGGCCGGCACGCTGACCTGCTTCGTGAGATCGATCAGACCCCTGCGGGCACTCTGCCGCCACAGGACTCGGACGAGCGTCTTGCCCGGTCCGCGGCGGCGGTGGAGCGGGCGGAGCGACTCGTGCGGGAAGCCTCGGACGTTGTGTCCGCCACCCGCCTCTCGTGGCAGGTGACCGACGCCGGGCTTGCACAGCTGCGAGAAGCCCGTGCCGAGCTCATCGACCGGATCGAGACCGTCCGCGGCAAGGCCGAGCGCCTGGTGGACAGGGTCCACGCCAGGTCCCAGGAGGCGAGCCGCGTCGAAGCCGACGCGCGCGAGGCCGCGCAGACCTACCGTGCCAAGATCGCCGAAGCCGCGCAGGCTATCGAGAAGCTCACCTCCCCTGGTCTCGACGGGGAGCAGCGACGGGAAGCCGAGTCGCTGCTCTCGCGGGACCTCGACGATATGACCGAGCGGGACAACCGGATCGCCGCAGCGGCTGACCAGTCGGAGCTCCTGCACGGCGAGGCCAAGGCCCTCGGCTCGGAGTTGCGCGAGCAGTACGAGACGCTGAACGCGGCCATCGAGAAGTACCAGACCGTTGCCGGCGCCACCGCTGCGATGGTCGAGCAGGCAGCCGAGCTCCAGTTGCTCGCCATGAGTTCAACGCTGACCATCGAGAGCCTCAAGGGCGTCTCGTCGCTGGTCGACGCGGTGGCCGAGTACAGCGGAGAGGACCGTGCGGCCATCGAGTCGCAGATCCGCGAGATGAGCCTGGTCGAGCTCGCCGAGGCATTCACCAACCGGGAGCTGCCGATCCAGACCGCCGCGGGTGACCGGATCCTGGTCCCGGTGCAGGTCGAGCTGCATCGGCCGCCGGGCAGTGCCGCGCCGTCCACGCTGGCGCCCATCATGGTCGAGTCGAGCGGCACGGAGAACCGTGACTTCGACACTCAGGAGGCATCGGCCAGGGCGGTCTTGCGGATCCCGCTGGGGACGATCGAGCCGATCTCTAACTCCGACGCGTTCGTCCGTCCCCTGGTGTGGGTCGGACCGGCGGTGGACTCGCGCCATGATCTCGACTACACCGAAATCAACCTGGTCATGGAGGGTGACGGCGGCCGCCCGGCCATCCCGGCAACGATGACCGTCCGGGTCGGGTCCGGCGCCGTGGGGCGGCGACCCGCGGTGGCGATCCTGGATGCGGGCCTGCGCGTGGCGAGCATTACGCCGGTCAAAGCAGCCGAGGATGAGGACACCGCCGAGCTGACGCCGGAGGTCGTTGACCGCCTCGCCGGGAACGGCATTCGGCTACCGAAGGGGATCACCGAGGCGATCACCGCCGGGGCGCGGGTTCGCCTTGTCGGCTCGACCCCGGCGAGTCGGGGCGAGGAGCACAAGGTCGAGTTCAACGCGTCTCAGCTCGAAGGCGTCGAGCTCGCCGCCGGTGGCGGCTTGGGTGCCGGCGAGATGGTGGGGCTCGTGACCGGGCTAATGGGCGGGCTCAACGTGGAAGGCGGGTTCGGTACCCACAACGGCCCCTTCTCGATGGTCTACCTGGAGAACAAGGTGAAGGCGCTCTACGACCGGCTGGTCTACGAGGTGGGTGGCCACCGGGTAGCGATGCCGGCGCACGTGGCCATCCGTGCCGGCTTGCCTGTTCCCCGCCATTTGACGCAGTCGAAGGACATCGAGGTGCCGCCCGAGCGCCGTGCCCCCGCCTTCCTGGTGGCGCCGGAAGAAGTGAAGGAGGTGCCCGAGCCGAAGGTCCGCGAGTTCGCCGAGATGGTCTCCGAGCGATTTGCACTTGGCCCACAGGGCAAGGCCGCCCTGTGGGAAGCCCTTGGCGGGCACCCCGACGCCGGCCGGGGGGAGCTTGCCGCGGCGAAGGCCACCGAGGCGATGCGCAGTGCGACGGCCGGTGAGTTCGCGTTCAGCTGGGTGGAGGCCGACGGCAGGGCACACCGGGTCGCGGTGCGCATCGAGGCGGAGGTGCCCAACAGTTTCCAGCCGTCCTCCGAACGCTCGAGGACCAAGGAGGACAACCGCCTGAACCTGCGTGCCCGCGTGAGTTCTGCCAACCGGTTCTTGCGGTTCGTCTTCGGGCTCTTCTCGTTCCTGAGGGGCAAGCCGAGCTCCTGGAACATGCCGAGCATGGGCGTCAGCGCCGGTTTCAACGTGCGGCGCACCAACATGCAGGGCTGGGCGACGGAGAACGCACGTGGGTACACCGCGGAGAACCTCGTCGAGGCCTACGCGAACGCGCGGGTCGCGGGCGTACACACCTCCTGGCAGCTGCCGAACTTGGCACAGAGTTTGCTGGCCGGTGGCACGATGATCGGCTCGGACGTGCGTGGTCGCCGGGCCGCGCCGACGGCCGCTGACGCGCAGCTGGCGGGCCTCACGCCCGGTGACTCGCTGTATCCACATGAGACGGAGCGTGCGGAGCCCGGCGATGCGTCCGGTTCCCCGGACTCGCGGTCGTTGTCCAGGCCGAAGGCGTTCCGGAAGGTGCTGCGCAAGGACGAGTCCGGCAATAAGCTTCCGCCCGAGCCGCAAGCCGTGCCGTCGCCGCGGCAGGGAGTATTCAGCGAGCGCATCGAAAACGCGGTCCTGCTGGCGGTGCCGGAGAGCAAGCTCGCCTGGGCGACCAAGCCGTTGCCCGCCAGTGAGGTCGAGGAGCGGACGTATCTCGGGTCGCTGCCGGACGGTGTCACCTTCCGCAGGCTCGAACCCAAGAAGGTGGGGAACTTCGCGTACCCGCAGACGGTGCGGGTCAGCCCCGCCGACCGGGCTGCCGCGGAGCTGTCGGGTGCTCGTTCGCTGGTTCCCGCCGACGGTGGACGGCCGGATGCGCCCCAGCACAAGCCGCCACGGCTGTTCAAGACGTGGTCGAGCCCCGAGGGGCTGAAGGCCTTCACCGAGGTCTTGCCCGACGGGACGACGACGGAGTACCGGTACGAGGCACCTCCGCACAAGGGATCCGGCGACGCGGTTGGCCGACTGGTCGATACGTTCGATAGCTACGGCGCTCATCGAGTGGACGCCGACCTCGCGCTCAGTGGCCGGAAGCAGGAGGTGCCCGAGCTGGCGACCGGCGGCCTGTGGTCGCGGCTGCTCACCAAGAAAGTCCACACCAGCGAGTTCGGCAACTACCGGCTGCTGAGCGCGCAGAGCGCCAAGGACTCCCCTGAGTTGTACCGCTATGCCAGCCAGTTGCCGCTGATGGTCAGGTCGCGTTCCCGGGGATACCAACTGGGCGTGCGGATCCTGCTGTCGCTGATCAGCGTTATGCCCGGCAGCGCTGGGCGGGTGCTGGGCAACCTGCTGGGGCTGTACAACCTGAACCTCGGAAAGACCGTGCTGAAGGCTCCGGGCCCGTTGCAGGTGCTCCCGTACTCCGGTCCCACGGCGGTCTTCGTCGTCGACCGGAAGACGACCTACGAGACGTCCAGCCGCGCGGTCAACTGGTTGATCAACAGCCGGCTGCCAGGGGGTCCGGCGGTCTCGGTGGTGCCCAACGCCGCGGTGATAGTGATGCCGCTGGAGGACGCCATCAGCTTGTACGAGGCGGACGGCGAGGAGGTGCCGCCCGAGCTGCTCAAGGAGCTGGAGAAGCACCGGCAGGAGCAGGCGGATGCCCAGGAGACGGCGGAAGCGGAGCTCGAGCCTCATCGGGCTCGGATCAAGGAGTGGATCGACGCCGGTGTGACGGTCGCGACGATCGTGCAGCGGCTGCGTGATGATCACGACCTGTCGGTGTCGGAGTCGTCGGTTCGTCGTTGGATCGAGGCGTCCCCGGTACAGACCCTGCTGCCGGAGAACCCGGAAGACTACCGTTCGCACAACGGGACGGTGGTGGAGTCGTCCGAAGTACACGGGCGGCAGCCCCTTGCCGAGGCCGAGCGGGCCCTCGATTTCCTGCAGGTGACCGATGCCGAGTTCCGCGACAAGATCCTGCAGCCGATCGAGGAAGTGCTGGCTGAACCGGACGGGCATGTCACGTTGAGCGACGCCCTGGCCGGCAGGACGACGGAGCAGGGCGCGGTGCTGTCGATCGTCAATCCGGCGAGCAAGGGCTGGCGGCGGCTGTTCGGGTTCCACGAAGTGGTCAACGTGCGGATCTCCGCGGAAAGGTCGGACCACGAGGACGAGACGCCGGTGCGGCGTTCCCCGGTGATGCCGACGTCGATGGCCTCCCTCGCCTTCTCGATCGTGCTCACGTCGCTGACCAAGGCGAGGACCCTGGTGTTCGGCGGCGGTCCCCAGGTCGGCGGCGCGCACGCCGAACCGCGTCCAGGCGGGGGGACGGACACGTTCGGCGGGGCCAGCACCGGACTCGTGGCGGTTCGCGAGAAGACGAAGGTGACCATCCTGGACGGCAGCAACAAGGAGGAGCGCGGCGTCAGCACCTCGCAAAGCCTCGTCGGCCGCACCGACGTGAAGGTGAAGTACACGCTGGAGTTCTCGCGGCACGAAAAGCCCAGCTTCTTGCTCAAGGCGGTCACGCTGGGTCATGTGGTTGACAAGGACGTGCTGCCGCTGCGGGACGGTCGGCCGCAGGGTCCGGCGAAGCTGCGGAAGAAGTCGCCGCCGCCGGAGGGAGGGGGCAGCGCCGCGGTGTCGGTGCCGGCGACCGTGCTCGGGAAGGTGGGGCTGATTTCGCCACAAGCCGGGTTCGCTCCGGCGCTGCAGCGCCCGGCACAAGGGCCCACGGTGACCGTCCACGCCACGCTGCCGGACGGGGCGAGCCCCGTCTTGGCGGTCGGCGACGGCCTCCAAACCATGGCCATCGGCGAGTACACCTCCAAGGCGTTCGAGTCGGTGTTGAAGGCTCAGCTGGGAAATGCTCCGCTGTCGCCGGGCGCGGTCACGGCAACGGACCTGGAGAACGCGGCGGCCAAGGAGTCGCGCTACACCGAGGAAGGCAGTGCCGGCCGGCTCGTGCTGGACATGCTCTCGCGCGGCAGCACGGTACGCGGCGGTATGCACGCCATGGCTCACAGCAAGGACCGCTACGGGGCCGAGAAGGTTGTGGTGCGACGGGGTTTCCGCAAGAGCCGGATGAACGTCAGTGCCCACGCCAAGCCCATTCCTGCCGAGTTCACGCTGCTGAAGAAGGTGCCGCCGGAGGCGGGCGCGACGCTGGCCACGATCGACCAGTTCAGCAAACGGTTCGGCGAGTCCGAGGCCACGGCGGTGGGCGCGGCGGCGGGGTTGCGCGGCGAGGGAATGGGCGTCCGTGCGGAGGGTGAGGGTGCCATCAACCCGAATGCCCGGGTAATCCCGGAGGGCAACGTGCTCGCCGAGCACGACACGCATTTCGTGTCTGATCGGGGGGCGACGAACTGGGCGAAGAACAACGTCTACAACGACGATAAGTACATATTCCGCGGTAGCTGGCAGTACTTCCTGTCGGTGAAGACCCGCCACCAGCGCAGTGTGACGCAGGTGGACGCGCACGACGACAGCATCGACGTGGTGACCGGTGATCTCGCACTGCGCCTCGGCATGACCGACCTGGGCCAGCTGTGGCAGCAGGAATCCGTCGCGGTGCCCAGGGGGGGCGTAGTCGGCAGCACTCCCGGGCGAACCGGAGCGTTCATGCATGGCGAGGGCCAGCGGTACGAGCCGGCGCGGCCCGCGTTGCCTCAGGACGACCTGACCAGGGGCCGCAACCTGGACATCGGGCCCGGTGTGACCATGAACCAGGTGGTCGGCTATCTCGCCGGCCTGCCGGCGGCCCTGCGGCCTGCCACGTACACCTTCGCCCAGGACGCCGGCTTCACCGAGCAGCGACTGCGCGATGCGCTGACCAACGCCATCCAGCTCAACTGGCGCGGGCAGCAGGTGCGCAACCTGCTCGACGCGATCTACCCCGGCGACGAGGTCGGCAAACACACGCAGCGGGAACGCGCCGACGCGATCGCCAAGCGCGAGATGAACCTTCGCTCGGAGCAAGCGCGGCACCTCGGCCGCGGCCTGCGCAACGATCTGCGCGACGTCATCGCCTTCGACCTGGTGACCCGGGGCGAGGGCGCGGCGCTCGATCGCGCCAGGAACATCCGCCAGGATCTGGACCTGCCGGCGGCACCCATCCCCAGCACCGGCCGCCCGGACGCCATCGAACCGGCGCCCACCCCGAAGGTAACGGAGGGCGCCGGTGAACGGGAGCTGGAACGCGGCCGGGAGGGTTCGGCGCTGCATGCCTCGCGTGTGCTTCGTTCGCTGGTTGCGGATCGGGTGGGCGTGGAGGAAGACGCTGTTACTGCTGAGCAGGTCGGTGAGTTCGTCAGGTCCCAGCCGGGCCCGGATGAGGTCGGCCCCCTGCTGGACCGGATCCAGACCGCCCGCGACCTGCTCAGCGAGGTCAGCGACGTCGACCAGTTGGAGAGCCGACGGAGGCATTACGTCGCCGCTATCGGCGAGATCAGCACGCTGCTGGGCAACCGCGAGCTGAACCGCGATGCCGTCCTCGAGATCGCCACGAGGATCGCGCGTGGGCTGGGGGCACTCCGGGCTGAGTCGAGGACCGCGTCTGATCAGCCGCTTGCCGTTGACCGCGGCGCTGGTCGGGAGAAGTTGACGAGTGAAGCCCAGATCTTTGATGCGGCGAGGAATCTGAGGCCGCATTACAACGACCTGAAGGCCGCGCAGCGAATCGTCAGCGAAACCAACCTGTTTGACACCCCGGTTAACCCTGATGTTGTCGATCTCGACGGTGAAATCGGCTGGGGTTTCCCGTTCAACACGGTGTCTCGCCTCGTTGCCGAGCAGCGCGCGAATCTCCCGCGTGGGTGGAATGAGCCTCGTTTGAAGCGGTTCGCCGCTGAACTCGGACGCGTTCTGCGCACCGAGAATCCGGGGTGGGTGGTGCGTAGGGAGCTGGAGAAGCTGAGGGGCGGCGCCGGCCCCGGCGACGCGGCTCATCAGCCCTCCGTCCCCGTGATGCCCGTGATGTCGGGTGCGGCGTTGGAGGCGCAGCTGGCCCGGGTCAGCTCTGACGAGGACGCATGGCTGGCGCGGCTTCCCGCGGCCGAGAAGTGGCCGTATTTCAACGGGCTGGGTATCGCGAACCGTCTGACCAACAAGAAGCATTTCGGGTACATCAGCCCGGCGGCGGCGGCTTTCCGCGAGGAGTACCCCAGGGACTGGGGCAATCTTGTGGAGATTGCCAAGCGAGCGCACGCGGGCTCGCAGCCGGCGCTGGCGTTGTTGAGGAGGACGCCTGAGCTGGCTGGGCTGGTGCATAAGGACTCATCACGGGTTTCTTTTTATGGGTTGGTGCCTGTGTTGACGCATGTCGTGCGGGAGGGGTACCAGCGGGCGGCGAACGAGCCGGGTGATCAGGGTGGGCAGGAGCGTGTTCTTGCTTGGGATGCGCTGCCGGTCATTACGGTCGCCGGGCTGGAGGATGCGGCGAATCTTCTTGTTCGTGAGACTGATAGCGATCGCTGGGATGTGCTGGACGCGGCTCACCCGCTGACCGAGGGCGGTCGGGAGTCGAACGCTGAGTGGCTGAAACGTGGCCAAACCGCGGCGAAGGCCTTCTGGGCGAAAACGTCGGATGCTGAGACATCGAAGATTTTGAAGAGGCTGCCTCCGGCGAAGCGGGACGCGGTCGAGGTCATCACTGCTCATGTGCTGGCGGGCAACCCGTTGGCCTTGTTGATGCTGGCGAAGACCGGGGCGTTCCGCGACGCCGACTCCTGGGGGCCTGTGCCCGAAAGGTGGTCCACTTCATCAACTGCTGTCGATGTGATGAAGGTCTTCGCGACCTTGGTGTCTGCTGGGCCTGTGGTGTCCGGGCAAGAGGTTTCCCGGGGCGCAGCGGCCGAACAGCGGGATGTGGTGCCGTTGAGCGCGGAGTGGCTGGTTCGTGCGGTGGATCAGCTTCGCACGGCCGAGCGAGACATACCGGTACGGAAATGGCTGGATCGCGCCGAGCAGCTGCGGACGGCGAAGGAATTGGTGTGGGCCGCGTACGGCGAGTTGAGCGATGACGACCTGCGTGCTCTGAATGCGTTGGACCCGGTGGTTCAGCGTGCGGTCAACAGGCTCGTCGCCGAGGCATTGGCGGGTGTGCCGGAAGCGCTGCAGATCGTGGGGGATACGCCGCGGCTTGAAGAACTTGGCTGGGATCCCAATGTGGAGTCCGATGGCGTCGCCGTTGCTTTGTCGGCGCTGGAAGTCGTTGCTCGGAACTCGTCGGCCTCGCCGGAAAGCGCGTCCCCGGCGTCGATGGTGTTGCCGGTGCGGTCGCAGGCCGAAGAGGAACCGGGGGAAAGCTCCACCGGTCCTGTCCGCGACCGGGCCACCGTGCCCGACCCGGGCGACGACGTGCTGATGGACGACGTCCCGACGTTCTCTGACGACGACGTCTCCGAGGGCTTCGGGGGCTTCGGGGACGGCTCCGAGTTTTCCGGTGACTCGGCGGATGTGCCGGGTGATAAGGGCAAGGAGGTTGTCGGGCGGCCGGGGGTTGCTGCGGAGCAGGGTCCGGCTATGGCGGATGTGCGGCGGTTGGAGTTGACGACGCCTGATGGGTTGGAGTCCCTGGCGCGTGACCTTGAGCTGCGTGAGGCGGAGCTGCGGTCGTCGTCGCTGCGGGAGGACGTGGAGAACGACCGGCGCCTTGACCGCGAGATGTTGAAGATTGGCCGGTCTTGGCGGGCAGCCGTGGACAGGGGGCTGGTCCCGGCCGCTTTGAGCGGGGTGTCGGAGAAGGTTCTCAAGACGGTTGCCAAGCATATCGTGGCGAAGACGCCGTCGGCGGTGCAGGCGGTCGGGACATCGGAGCTGGCGGGCCTGGTTAACGACGAGGGTGAGAGCCGGATTCCGCTGGCGGGGTGGCTGGTGGTGCTGGCGCACGTGGCTGAGGGGTCAGGGAGTGTTGCCGGTGGTGTCGGGACGCCGGATGGGCGGTTGACGTTCGAGCGGTTGGAGAAGGTTGCGGGGGAGCTTGGTGATGCGGCTGAGGTGGAGCGTTGGGCTCTGCCGCCGACGGGCGAAGTACACGACGAGAAACGGGAAGATGCGGTGTGGCAGCTGGTCAAAGCCAAGCTTGCGGTGGTTGAGGCGTCCGAGAAGGAGGCGCCGGAGTCATTGGGGCGGCTGCAGTCGCGCGAGCAGGAGGTTGTGAAGACGTTCGTCGCGCATGTGCTGGCGATGAATCCGGTGGCGTTGCGGGTGATGGCGAAGACCGAGGCGTTCCGCGCCGCCGAGTCGTGGGGCAACACCGACGGCTGGGCCTTCCACCTGGCACTTTTCAAAAAATCCAGGGAGGTTGCCGCAACCTTGCTGAACCTGGTCGCCGGGGCTCTCTTGCAGGGGGCGGTTCCGGGTGGGTCGTCGCAGATGCCGCAGCCGGGATCCGCCGAAGGTCAGAAGGCTGCGGGTTCCTTGCCTGCGGGATTGCGGGAGGTGGTCAGCGCTCTGGACCAGGACGAGCTGCGCCACTTGACGTCGGCTTTGAAGGCGAAGGGGTCGGTTAGGTCCGAGCTGTGGTCGGCTTCCGAGCGGCGGTCGGCTTTGACCGAGGCGAAGCAGGAGGTGGCCAGGGCGCTGAGCCCGGAGGGCCGTCGGGTCTTGGGCGGCGGGGACCCGGTGGTTCAGAGCGCGATCATCAGGTTCGTCGCCGAGGCATCGGTGAGTGACTCGTTGGCACAGAAGATTGCGCTGCAAACGGGCTTCGCCGCCGGTGACGTCGCGTCGTTGTTGAGGGCTGCTGTTTCGGGGGGTATGGATTGGACGTCGCTGGCGGCGGCCGCGAAGGAGCTCGCGCCGGAAAGCGGCGAGCGGTCGGTGGCGAGTGGGGTTTCTAGGAAGGGGCGTAAGCGGCAGCGTGCTGCTGTGGAGCAGGCCGGTCCTCAGGTGGGTTCTCCGGCGAAGCGGCAGCGCGGTGATGAGGCGGGACCGTCACAGGCGCTGGAAGCGGGATCGTCACCGGTGCAGGCGCAGGAACAGGTGCTGGATGGCGGGTCCGGGTTGCCGCTGGTGGACGACGCATTGGTTCCGAGGGCACTGCACGGGCTGTCGCCGGGTTGGCTCACCCCAGCCGAGTACGACGCTGCGGCGCGGGGCCTGGAGATGAATGACGAAGAGCGCGCCGCCGTGGTCGACGAGGTCGTGAGCCAGTGGGAACCGGCCGGCCAAGAAATGACGGTTTCCGCTCAGGGGCAGGAAGCCGAGTCCAATGCCGCCGACGACGGTAGTGCGGTCACCGGCATTTCGCCGCTCCCTGGCCTTGAAGGCGACAGCGACGGTAGTCCGGGCACCCTTGAAGGCGACGGTGGTGACGGGTTGCTGTTTGGTGCAGGGCCAGACGACGCGGGGTCTAGTGACGTGGGGGAGGCGTTCAACGCTGACGGCACCAGTGGCGGTGACGCGAGGTCAGGGGATACCGCGGCTTTTTCGGTGGAGTGGACGCCGCGGGGGTTGCTGGATGCGGCGTATGCGCTGGATGAGGTTCGGGCGCGTGACTTGTCGTTGTCTGCGGAGCGGTTGGGTTCGGCGTTGGCTGACGTGCGGCGGGTTTTCGATGGCCGGGAGTCGAGTGATGCGGTGCATCGGCTGGCTGAGGCAGGGTCGGCGTATCGGGATGCTGCGTTCAGGATTGTTGCGCATGTGCTGGCTGAGACGCCGGCGGCGATGTATTTGCCGGAGTTCGCCGGTGTTGATCTGGATTCCGTCGTGGATCTGTTGGGTGTTGTGGCCGCGCGGGTGCCGGCCTGGCCGGCGAGGTTCACGCCGGAGGGTCTGCGAACGGTGGCGGATCGTTTTGATGCGGCCGAGTCGGCGTTCCTTGAGGGGCAGCGGCGGCGGGGGACCGATCGCGAGCATGTCGTGCGTCTGCAGCAGGCGCAGGCCGAGGTGGCTGACGTCTTTGGCTGGATGACGGAGGCGCATCTCCTGGCTGGTCTGGATGAGGTGGATCGGGGTGCTGTCGGCAGGATCGTCGCCTATGCGCTGGCCGGTCGGCCGTTCGCGCTTGAGGTGCTCTACGCGACACCTCAGCTTCGTAATCTGGGCTGGGGTTCTGCGGAGGAGTTGGTGCAGGAAATCGCGGACAATGTGCGGCAGGTTCGGCAGTGGGGGGAGCTGGCGGGTGGAGTTGAGGCGTGGGAGTCGTTCTCCGGCGCGTTGGACCGTTTGCGGCTGAGGTCGCATCGCGTTCCGGAACCGGCGTCGTTGGGCATGGTCGTTGATGCCCGGGGTCGGTTGGGGGATCTCGCACGGAGTGCGGAGGAGCCGTCCACGACCGAGTTTCTGGTGGTGCGGCGCCCGAGTGGTGGGCGGGGCCAGGCGGTGCATGTGCGTGGATGGGAGGCGCTGAGTGGTGTGCTTCCGGATGCGCTCGGTGATCCCGGTTCCGGATATTGGGTGTACGGGCTCGATGCTGGGGGGCGCCGGATCGACCCTGGGCACGTTGCCACCGTGATGCCCGTGATGGCGGGGTGGACGGGTGCGGCGTTGGAGGCGCAGCTGGCCCGGGTCAGCTCTGACGAGGACGCATGGCTGGCGGGGCTTCCCGCGGCCGAGAAGTGGGTGTATGCCAACAGGCTGGGTATCGCGACCCGTCTGATCAGCGAGGAGTATTTCGGGTACATCAGCCCGGAGGCGGCGGCTTTCCGCGAGGAGTACCCCGGGGACTGGGGCAATCTTGTGGAGATTGCCAAGCGAGCGCACGCGGGCTCGCAGCCGGCGCTGGCGTTGTTGAGGAGGACGCCTGAGCTGGCTGGGCTGGTGCATGAGGGCTCGTCACGGGTTCCTCTTCGTGGGTTGGTGCCTGTGTTGACGCATGTCGTGCGGGAGGGGTACCAGCGGGCGGCGAATGGGGCCGAGCGCGGTGATCAGGGTGGGCAGGAGCGTGTTCTTGCTTGGGATGCGCTGCCGGTCCTTACGGTCGCTGGGCTGGAGGATGCGGCGAATCTTCTTGTTCGTGAGACTGATAGCGATCGCTGGGATGTGCTGGACGCGGCTCACCAGCTGACCGAGGGCGGTCGGGAGTTGAACGCTGAGTGGCTGAAACGTGGCCAAGCCGCGGCGAAGACCTTCTGGGCGAAGAGACGAACGCCGGATGCTGAGACATCGAAGATTTTGAAGAGGCTGCCTCCGGCGAAGCGGGACGCGGTCGAGGTCATCACTGCTCATGTGCTGGCGGGCAACCCGTTGGCTTTGTTGATGCTGGCGAAGACCGGGGCGTTCCGCGACGCCGACTCCTGGGGGCCTGTGCTCACAACGCAGCCCAACGCAAAAACTGCTGTCGATGTGATGAAGGTCTTCGCGACCTTGGTGTCTGCTGGGCCTGTGGTGTCCGGGCAAGAGGTTTCCCGGGGCGCAGCGGCCGAACAGCGGGATGTGGTGCCGTTGAGCGCCGAGTGGCTGGTTCGTGCGGTGGATCAGCTTCGCACGGCCGAGCGAGACATACCGGTACAGAAATGGCTGGATCGCGCCGAGCAGCTGCGGACGGCGAAGGAATTGGTGTGGGCCGCGTACGGCGAGTTGAGCGATGACGACCTGCGTGCTCTGAATGCGTTGGACCCGGTGGTTCAGCGTGCGGTCAACAGGCTCGTCGCAGAGGCATTGGCGGGTGTGCCGGAAGCGCTGCAGATCGTGGGGGCGGCGCCGCGGCTTGAAGAACTTGGCTGGGACCCCAATGTGGAGTCCGATGGCGTCGCCGTTGCTTTGTCGGCGCTGGAAGTCGTTGCTCGGAACTCGTCGGCCTCGCAGGAAAGCGCGCCCCCGGCGTCGACGGTGTTGCCGGTGCGGTCGCAGGGTGCTGTGCCGGTGGGTGACGGGCGGGTCGGCGCGCGGGACAGCGACGGTGATGGTGGCGCGCCGCAAGTGCTGCGTGACGCGCCGAGGCGAAGCCTGAGGTGGGCCGGAGAAGAACAAGGGGAAAGCTCCACCGGTCCTGTCCGCGACCGGGCCACCGTGCCCGACCCGGGCGACGACGTGCTGATGGACGACGTCCCGACGTTCTCTGACGACGACGTCTCCGAGGGCTTCGGGGGCTTCGGGGACGGCTCCGAGTTTTCCGGCGACTCGGCGGATGTGCCGGGTGATAAGGGCAAGGAGGTTGTCGGGCGGCTGGGGGTTGCTGCGGAGCAGGGTCCGGCTATGGCGGATGTGCGGCGGTTGGAGTTGACGACGCCTGGTGGGTTGGAGTCCCTGGCGGGTGCACTTGAGCTTCGTGAGGCGGAGCTGCGGTCGTCGTCGCTGCGGGAGGACGTGGCGAACGTCCAGCGCCTTAACAGCGTGGGGTCGGGGATGGGCCCGGCTTGGAAGTCAGCCGTGGACAGGGGGCTGGTCCCGGCCGCTTTGAGCGGGGTGTCGGAGAAGGTTCTCAAGACGGTTGCCAAGCATATCGTGGCGAAGACGCCGTCGGCGGTGCAGGCGGTCGGGACATCGGAGCTGGCGGGCCTGGTTAACGACGAGGGTGAGAGCCGGGTTCCGCTGGTGGGGTGGCTGGTGGTGCTGGCGCACGTGGCTGAGGGGTCAGGGAATGTTGCCGGTGGTGTCGAGACGCCGGATGGGCGGTTGACGTTCGAGCGGTTGGAGAAGGTGGCGGGGGAGTTTGGTGATGCGGCTGAGGTGGAGCGTTGGGCTTTGCCGCCGACGGGCGAAGTACACGAGACGAAGCGGGAAGATGCGGCATGGCATCTGGCCAAAGCCAAGCTTGCGGTGGTTGAGGCGTCCGAGAAGGAGGCGCCGGAGGCCTTGGGGCGGCTGCAGTCGCGCGAGCAGGAGGTTGTGAAGACGTTCGTCGCGCATGTGCTGGCGATGAAACCGGTGGCGTTGCGGGTGATGGCGAAGACCGAGGCGTTCCGCGCCGCCGAGTCGTGGGGCAACACCGACGGCTGGGTCCTCAACCTGGCACATTTCAAAAAATCCAGGGATTTGGCCGCAACCTTGCTGAACCTGGTCGCCGGGGCTCTCCCGCAGCGGGCGGTTCCGGGTGGGTCGTCGCAGATGCCGCAGCCGGGATCCGCCGAAAGTCAGAAGGCTGCGGGTCCCTTGCCTGCGGGATTGCGGGAGGTGGTCAGCGCTCTGGACCAGGACGAGCTGCGCCACTTGACGTCGGCTTTCAAGGCGACGGCGAGGTCAGGGGCCGGGCGGCGGTCGGCTGGGTCCGAGCGGTGGTCGGCTTTGGCCGAGGCGAAGCGGAAGGTGGCCGGGGCCTATGACGAGCTGAGCCTGGAGAACCCTCAGGTCTGGGGCGGCCTGGACCCGGTGGTTCAGAGCGCGATCATCAGGTTCGTCGCCGAGGCATCGGTGAGTGGCTCGTTGGCACAGAAGATCGCGCTGCAAAAGCAAGAGCTTGGTGGCTTCGCCGCCGCCGGTGACGTTGAGTCGTTGTTGGGGGCTGTTGTTTCGGGGGGTATGGATTGGACGTCGCTGGCGGCGGCCGCGGAGGAGCTCGCGCCGGAAAGCGGCGGGCGTAAGCGGCAGCGTGCTGCTGTGGAGCAGGCCGGTCCTCAGGTGGGTTCTCCGGCGAAGCGGCAGCGCGGTGATGAGGCGGCGGGGGATTCGTGGGTGGGGGGTGTGTGGGACAGGGCGCGGGTGCTGTCGGCGGTGTCGGCGTTGGAGGCGCCGGGCAGTGGTGAGGCGTGGAGTGGGATTTGGGGTGAGTTGGGTCCGCCGAGCGGGTTGGACGCCTCTCGGGCTTTGGCGGGTGAGGATGGGGAGGTTTTTGAGGGTGTGGCGCGGGTGGTGTGGCTTCGGGCTAATCGGGGCGAGGTCGCTGAGGTGGTGTTCAACGAGATCCTGGCTGGTTTGAGGGCTGAGCAGCCGACCGCGGGGGCATCGTCACAGGCGCTGGAAGCGGGATCGTCACAGATGCAGGAACAGGCGCCGGACGGCGCGTCCGGGTTGCCGCTGGACGACACATTGGTTTCGGGGGCACGGCGCGGGCTGTTGCCGGATTGGCTCACCCCAGCCGAGTACGACGCTGCGGCGCGGGTCCTGGAGATGGATGACGAAGAGCGCGTCGCCGTGGTCGACGAGGTCGTGAGTCAGTGGGAACTGGCCGGCCAAGAAATGACGGTTTCCGCTCAGGGGCAGGAAGCCGAGTCCAATGCCGCCGACGACGGTAGTGCGGTCACCGGCATTTCGCCGCTCTCTGGCCTTGAAGGCGACAGCGACGGTGGTGGCGGGTTGCCGGGTGGTGAGTTTGGTGATTCTGCGTTGCTGGACCGCCAGCCCGAGTCGGTCGGCGGGCCGTTTGGTGCCGGGTCAAGCGACGCGGGTGATAAGGGCAACGAGGTTGTCGGGCGGTCGCGGGTTGCTGCGGAGCAGGGTCAGGCTACAGCGGATGTTCGGCCGTTGGAGTTGACGCCTGGTGGGTTGAATTCCCTGGCGCGTGACCTTGAGCGGATCGAGGCGAGGCTGGAGTCGCCGTCGCTGTCGGAGAAGGATTTGGAGAACGCCCAGAGGCTGGGCGAGCTGAATAGTGGCCCGTTTTGGAATTCAGCCGTGTGGAGGGGGCTGCTGCCGGTGTTCCCGGCCGGTTCGGGTCCGTTCACTCTCCATGTCAAGACGATTTTCCGGCATATCGCGGCGAAGACGCCGTTGGCCGTGGAGGTGGTCAAGGGGACACCTGAGCTGGCGGGCTTGCTTCACGGGGATGTGAGCCGGATTCCGCCGGCGGGGTGGCCGGCGGTGCTGGTGCACGTGGCTTGGGGGTCGGGGAATGTTGCCGGGACGCCGGTTGGGCCGGTTGAGCGGTTGACGTTCGAGGGGTTGGAGGGGGTGGCGCGGAAGCTTGGTGATGAGGCTGGGGTGGCGCGTTGGGCTTTGCCGCCGACGGACGGAGTGCCCGACGAGAAGTTCGAGAAGTCGCGGGAGCTTACGGCGGAGTTTCTGGTCAGAGCCAAACATGCTGTGCGTGCGGCGTTCCTGGAGAACCTTGTGAGTCCAGATGCACGGGGTCTCTTGCAGCAGCTTCTCAAGAAACAGCCGGGCAAGTGGGAAGCCGTGAAGACGTTCGTGGCGCATGTGCTGGCGTTGAATCCGTTTGCGTTGCGGGTGATGGGGAAGACCGAGGCGTTCCGCGACGCCGAGTCGTGGGGCGACACCGACGGCTGGACCGACACGCGCGCAGCCGACCCAGCCAGGGAAGTTGCGGCAACCTTGCTGAATCTGGTCGCCAGTTTGGTTCCTGCACAGCCGGGATCCGCCGGAAGTCAGGAGGATGCGGATCCCATCATGCCTGCGGGATTGCGGACGGTGGTCAGCGCTATGGACCGGGCCGAGCTGGACCTCTCGAACAGACAATTGCAAAAGCGGCGGTCGGTTCTGGTCGAGGCGAAGCGGAAGGTGGCCAGGGCTTATGGCGAGCTGAGCGGGGGGGACAGTCAGGTCCCGCGCGTGGACCCGGTGGTTCAGAGCGCGATCAACAGGTTCGTCGCCGAGGCATCGGTGACTGGTTCGATGGCGCAGAAGCTGGTGTTGCAAACAGCGGAGCTTCGTGACTACGCCGGTGACGTCAAGGCGTTGTTGAAGGCTGTTTCGAGGGGTATGGATTGGAGGCCGCTGGCGGCGGCCGCGGAGGAGCACGATGCGGCGCCGGAAGGCGGCGGGCGGTCGGTGGCGAGTGGGGTGTCTGGGGATCGGACTAAGCGGCCGGCGCCTGTGGAGCAGGTGGGTTCTCCGGCGAAGCGTCAGCGCGGTGATGAGGGTGCGGGGTCTGGTTTTGGTGCGGGGTTTGGTGGGTTGGTGTGGTCGCCGGAGCGTGTGGTGGCCTTGGTGGCTGGGTTGGATGCGGCGGAGGGCGCGTTTGTCGCGGCGCGTACGGCTGAGTCTGTGGCGTTGGCGCATGGGCGGATGGACGCGGAGATGGAGGGTGTTTTTGCCCGTCTGCCCGGTGATGTTCGGGAGGCGGTGGATCGGTTTGTGGGTTATGTGTTGGAGGGTCGGCGGTTTGCGTTGCGGGTGGTGGAGCAGACGCCGCAGTTGCGGGGGGCTGCTGGTTCTGCCGAGTCGTTGTTGGGGGCTGTGGCGGCGGGTTTGGCGTGGGGGGCGTTGGAGGATGGGTCTGCGGCATGGGACGGGTTCGCGGGGGCGTTGACTGGTCGGGGGGCGTCGTTTGATGGCGGGGTAATGCCGGGGTCGTTGGAGGTGGTTCCGCCGCAGCAGGATGTACGGGGGGTGCTGGATGCGACGGTGATGCATGCGTTTGCGGAGGGTCGGGTTGCGGCGGAGGCGCTGGTGGTGGGGTGGCCAAAGGACGGTTTGAGAGGTGGTGCGGGAATTCGGGCGTGGCACGTGCCGGCGATGGGGCAATTGCCAGCTGGTCTGAGTGATGCGGATTTCCGGTACTCGGTGGTCGTGGTCGATAATCAAGGGCAGAAGCTTGATCTGGTGGTCGATGACGAGGTAGCGCCGCCGGGGCAGTTGCACATGCCGGAGGCTGCGCCTGCCGATCCGAACATCGCAGCCGCCCGTGGTGTCCTCGACAAGTTCGCTGACATGAACCAGTTGGAGGAGAGTCGGCCTCTGCATTATGCCGCTGCGGTCGACGCGATTAGCCAGCTGTTGAGGAATGGCGAGTTCAGTGACGCATATATCGACGACGATGCTCGGTTGATCGCGCGTGGGCTTGGAGTGCTTCGTCCTGCGCTGGTGACGTTTGCGCCGCCTGCGGTGGTTCTTGGAGACGGTCAGGCCCGGTTGACGAGTGCAGACGACATCTACGCGGTCGCAGCGGATCTGAGTCCGGATTACAACGACCTGACGATCGCGCGGCGAATCGTCGACAAAACCAATCTCTTTGACACGTCGGTTGATCTCGGGAGCACGGTTGGCCGTCGCGTGGGATCTCAGTACGACGCCGTTTCCCGTCTCGTTGCCCATCAATACGCGACGAACCCCAACCTGAGGTGGAACGAGAAGAATCTGGAGCAGTTCGCGGTTGGTCTTGGCCTCATTCTTGGCACGGTCAATCCGGCGTGGGTGGTGCAGTTCGAGGGGTTGGGCGGTAGCGGCCCTGATCAGGTCGGTCAGGAGACGCCAGCGGAGCCGGTGCAGTACGACCCGGAAGAACTTCGCGACTACTGGGAACAGCAGCAGCTGTCCGGGGGTGGGCACGATCCGGCCGGGGCCGGCCCGTCCACTCAGCCGCCGCCGCGGCACACCGCACCCGATTACGTGGTGGGGTCACAGCCCGGTCTGGAGTGGGAATTGCAGGGCGTCGTGCGCGGTGTGCAGGATCGCTTCAAGATCCAGATTGGAACATTGCGCGGTGTTTCCGGCTGGGACGAGGTCGTACAACGTCTGCAAGCGTCTGACAGTATCCGAGCCTACGGGGTGTTGTTCGACAGCTCGAACGGCGCGGCGTGGGGACTAGAGCGCGATCAGGCGGAGCTGTGGGCTTGGCGCGGCGGCCACGGGCAGCCCCTGTCGGAGGTTGCCGAAGTCGCGGAAGGCGCCCTTCACCTGTTCGTGATCGACGGCAACTACAAGGTGTTGCACGGCACCACGGTGCCCGTGACGTACCCGTCGGTCCCGTCCGAGGCGCTGAAGCGCGATAACGTCCGAGGCGGCGTGGCGGCGGTTGACAGTTTCACCGAGGCGACGGGACTGGATCCGGAGGTACAGACGTTCCCGGGCAAGGCACCGGCGTTGTTCCGGAGCCTGTGGGAGTTGGCGGAAGCCGCGGACTCGTTTGATGCACTGGTGCTCCGGGAGGTGCGCGGCGGCGTCAGCGAGGCGTGGCATCTGACCCGGCAGGCCGTGCTGGCTGGGGAGACCCCGCCCGAATTCGGCTCTGAGGCACTGAACGAGCCGGTCAGGTACGGCGTTTACGTGGCTGCCGATGGCATGAGGATCGCCCACGACGTGGTGATCGATCCCGCGACAGCCCCTGCGGTGCTGTCCCGGCATGTGCTGGTCACGCGCATCGACGGCGGGCGGTTGGCGGCTGAGGGTTTCGAAGCGGCGACGGGCAAGTCTCTGGAGCTGCGGCTGCTCGGCGGTGATCCCCGTGAGGCGAGGGCGCGGCTGCGTGCGGCGGCCGTTGTTGCGGATCTTGCCGGGGTCGTGGTGGCGACGGCTCCCGTCGCCGGGAAGGCGTGGGTGCTGACCCGGGAGCAGGTGACGCGTGAGGAATTCGGGCCGGAGTTCTCACGGAGCGGGGTTGACTACTACGCCCACGCGGTCGACAGCGCGGGCGAGACGATCGACCTCGACCTGGACCAGCTGTCGCGCACGGCGCAGGCCGAATACGCTCCGCTGACCTGGACGTCGGAGGGAATGCGTCAAGCGGCACAACACCTTGCGATGCTTGGGGAACCACGGGTCGACATTCAGCGACACGCCGAATTTCGGGCGAAGGCGGAGCAGGCGTACCGCGCCTTGCGCGCGGAGTCGCGGGCCTTCCTGGCCGCGCTGGACGAGCCGGACCGGGACGCCATCACCGCGATCGTCACCGACGTGCTCTACGGCACCAAGGAGGCGGCGACGATGCTGGTGGCGACACCGGAACTTTCGAACTCCTCTTGGCGGTCCGCCACCAGCTTGCTGGACGCTTTCGCGACGCACCTGCGGACGAATCGGCCTGCTCACTTTGGTGAGATCGCCCCGCAGCTGACGGTTGCCTCCTCTACTACTGCGGCGGCGCTCGCCGGGGAGGAATCAGCAGATACGGCGGCGCCGCCTGTGCCGGTGGCGGTTGATCGGGTGATCACCCGTCAGCAGCTGATGGAGAACGTGGATGGGGGGCGTGAGGCGCGGCAGGAATTCCAGAGCGCGCTGCGTGATCTGGAGCTCCCGGTCATGGAGCCGGAGCCGGTTCTGTTGAGTTCTGATGCCGGTGATGCTCGGCGTCGCCTGGAGAGTTTCGCAGAGAGGGATGTTTTTGCTCAGGCGGTGGTAGTGCGGCTGCCGCGGTCCGGGGAGGCTGGGCAGGCTTGGCGTGTGACTGTTGTGGAAGTGCGGATGTGGGCGGAGTTCGACGATTTCCCTGATGGTTTTGAGGATAGTTCCTCCGATTACTTCTTGTACGCGGTCGATGATCAGGGGCGTGTGGTTTTTGGCGGGTCGTCGGGTACGGAGTCTGTGGCGGAGGAATCGGCCGGGAGTGGTGTTCGCGATGAGGTGGAGTCTGGGGTTGATCACCCCGGTTTCCCAGCCGATGGGATGCTTACCGAACGGGCCCGCAGGATCCGGCGTCGATGGCGTTCCTGGCACCGCGGTTACGATCGGGTCCTCCGCCTGTTCCGCCGCATCCGGCATGGGTCTCCGCTGGTGCGGTCGCAGGGAATCGTGCCGGAGGATGAATTGGTCAGGGGCGATGATGTCGCGTCAGGCCCGATCCTGCCGAGGCGGACGCCCGATGTGATCGACAACGACACGTTGGCGCGCCTGGTACCGGGTGGCCAGGAGGCTAGTTCGGATTTCTTGCGGGAGACGCAGATTTCTCCCGTCGAACCTCCCCACATGGTGCCGCGCGCGGCGGATGTTCTCGATGGGCAGTCTCCGCGGCCGCAGACACCGAGCCAGCAGCACGGGGAGCAGCAGGCTGCTCCGGATTCGGTTGACGGGCTGACCTGGACGCTCGACGACTTGGCCGCAGCGGCGGAGCGGCTTCGGGACGCCGAGAACGAGCGCCTGTCGCCGGAGGAGCGAGCCAGTGCCGAGAGCCGCTTCGACCAGGCGATGAAACAGGTGGAAAACGCCGGTGCCGGCACGACGCTGGCCAGGCAGCAGAAGATCTTCCTGACGGGCCTGGCACCGGAGTACGTCGAGGCCATCAGGACGATCATCGCGCTCGCGTTGATCGGCAGTCCGGCGACGACGGGAGCGTTCGCGAGGACGCCGGAGTTGAACTTTGCCCACGGGCGCCAGGCTGACGTGTTGCTGAAGACCTTTGTGCAGCAACTGCTGGATCATCGGCCGGGATCGTCGGCGTCGGCCGCGCAGGTGCTGGCGGCGGAGACCGCCAGGCGGTCGGACGAGGTGAGCTTGCCGTCGGTTGAGCCGTTGACGGTGCGGCCCGCGCCGGAATCGCCCGGCGGGTGGGGCGGTGCGCGGGACAGGTCTTCGGACAACGACGGATCTTCCGTGGAGTTCGATGAAACCGCTGCCGACGATCAGGTGATCGAGCACGAGAATCCCGACCAGGAATCGCGTGCGAACGCGGCCGGCGTCGCTGGTGGTGAGGTGATCACCCGTGAGCAGCTGAGGGACAACGTGGTCGATGGGCCCGAGGCGCGGGAGAACTTCCGGCAGGCGCTGAGGAATCGACGCCTGCCGGACGCTGAACCGGAGCCGGCCTTCTTCAGCGACGATGCGAATATCGCCAAGTCTTTGCTGACGGCTCTGGCCAATGCCGGTGCGTTCGTCGAGGCGGTGGTGGTGCGGCTGCCGAAGACCGGGGCGTCCGAGTTGGACGGGCAGGCATGGCATCTGAGCGTCGAGCAGGTGCGGGGCTCGGAATTCCCGGCCAACTTCGAGGACGCTGCCTCCAAGTACTTCCTGTATGCGGTACGCGACGACGGTAGTGCGTTCACCGGCAATTCCCCGCTCCCCAGCCTTGAAGGCGATCCTGGGGTGAGGTCGGAGGTGTCCGGGCCTCGTGTCGGTGGGCCGGGGCCGGAGGTCATGGGTGAAGCGGGGGGAAGCTCGGCCAGTCGTGTCCCCGACGGGTGGGTCGGCGCGCGGGACAAGTCTTCGGACAACGACGGATCACCCATGGAGGTCGATGAAGAGGCGCCCGCTGAAGTACTGGCAGTGGAGCCCGGTTCCGGGTCGATGAGCGCGCAGGACGCGGAATGGGTCCGCCGGATGTTCGCGGGTTTGGAGCTCCGGGCCGCGGATGCTTTCGCGCGCGGGGAGGTCAGTGACCATCCGACGCGCGGTCCCCGGCTGTTCGGGAACACCCGGATTCGGCCGGTTCCGGCGGCGTTGGACGTCGATCTGATGGAGTTGCCGCTGCGCCAGGTGTGGGGACTGTTGAAGCGCGCTGACATGATTCGTTCGGAGTTGCCGGACGAACCGTTCACGCCGGAAGCCCTCGACGAGGCTGGGCGGGACGTCGTCATCTTGGAGTCGGACTGGACAGCGGCTGACCGTCAGATCCTGCAGGAGCTTCCGGAGGAGTTCCGAACCGGTTTTCGGCTGCCCGCCAAGCGGGAGATCGCGGTGGCGCGGTCGGCGATCTGGCTGGGTGGCCCGCTGGACGGTTCGCCGCGGACGACGAAATTCATCGAGGGCTTGGCGGCGACACGGCGCAAGTTCAATGGCCCGATGGTCCTCTTCACCGACGTTCCGCGGGCGGATATCACCCAGGCGTTGAACGGGCTCGCGCTGCGAGCTGATCGGCTCGACAGTGTGCGGCGGATGGTGCGGATCGCCGGGCAGCTTGGTATGTGGGTGGTCAATATCGACGAGCTTCCGCTGGCGAAGGTGTCCGCGCCGGTGGTCGAGCGGGTCCTGATGGACCGGACGAAGAGCAGCCCGTACGGCTATGTCCAGGCCAGCGATGCGTTGAGATGGCTGCTGAGCTTCGCGCTCGGCAACCTCTACCTCGACGGCGACGCCGTCCTCGATCGGCCCCAGGTGTTCCAGCAGGTGCATGTCTCGGATGTCGGCTACCGCTTGCTGGAAAGGCAACGCGAAGAGCGGGAGGACGCCGGTGGGTTCGTCAACAACGACGCGATCCTCATGTCCAGGGGGCACCCCAAGGCACTGGGTTATCTGGGTACATATGCCCGTGCCGGAGAGCTGACACAAATCGACCTGTTCGGAGATCGGCTCTACAACCGGCCGGCCGAATTCTTCGACGAGAATCGCAATGGGATGTTCTGGCATGATCATGGTTCGGTCACGGGCAGAACGGGTCCGGGCTTGCTGGCGAGTGTCCGGCGGAATACTGGCAAATTCCACCTGCTTCCGGGCGTGAGCGGAAGTTTTGCCAATTCGTGGGCGGCCGCGGTCGTCCCGTCAGCGGAACCGAAGATTGTCCAGGAGGATCATGCGAGGTCGGAGGAGTTGGTGGCCAAGGTCGCCGACGTCCTGATCTTGTATCTTTACAACCGGCCGCACGACATGTTCTACCCGGCGGTCAGGAATCTGCTGAGCCGGCACGAGAACCCTCAATTGGTGTTGCAGGCCGCGAGTACCTTCATCGCGAGTGTTCCGGCGTTTCGTTCCCGGGCCGCGTCGGTGACCAACGCGGAGTTCCGCAATCGCGAGTGGCACCACGTGGCGACGACGGCCACGCTGGAGGAACTGTTCACTGTGACCGGTGGTGACGCGCTGACGTGGCGTGGCTACCTGAGTGGGCCGGCGCAGCTGAAGCGTCCGCCGGCGGAGCTGCTGCCGGAAGAACTCATCACGGCGGGCGGGTGGCGAAACGCCCTGACGCCGGTCGCCTCGGCGCACGAGAACAGCCTGATGGACTCGCTCCTACGCTGGCGAGTGGCTGATGAGGCGGGGCACTGGTGGAACTACGGCATCGCGGCAATGGGACCGGCGCTGCTGAACCACCTTGATTTGCACAGGCGTATGCGCTGGGCCCAGACGAAGGTCGCGCTCGACTTCGACGACGTGAGGGACATCATCGAGTCCGTCGACTTCGAGCGGGTACCTGGCGGGGTGGACGCGCTCATCCTGATGTTTTCCGGAAAGCCGCACGTGACGGCGGTCGTCGCCGGCAAGAAGGACGGCGAGTGGTCCCGTGCCTGGAACGTGATGTCGTCCCAGAATGGTCGCCCCCTTCTCGTTGACACGGCGAACTTTCAGGAGGATGGGGAACTGCGACAGGGCGAGTTGCGAGCCACTCTGTCCGAATATGACGAGTTGTACGCCTCCGCGGTCAACGTCGATGGCACCCCTCTCACGGTGGCGAACGCCGGGGGGCAAGCGAACGCCGAGAGGCCGCGATGGGATCGGAACCTGGCCCTTGGCATGGCCGCGCACCTGAAGTCGCTGGAGTCTCGGACCGAGGCCGGCACGGGCACCCTGCGCGCAGCGCAGGCGGAGCGCCTCCGTGCGGCGTATCAGCGGTTCGACGAGCGTCCGGCGGACGACGATCAGGTCCTGGCCGCGACGAGGAGTTTGTTGGGCGGTTTCGGCCTGGAAGAGGCCGTCGAAGTGATCACGCTGCACGCCTGGCGGGGAGCCGAAGCGGTGAGACGGCTGCTGCCATCCGGCTTGCCGAGCGATCTGAGCCAGTTCGTGCGCGCGGTGGCGAAGATCATCGCGTTGGACGTGGCCGGGGCGATGGAGTCGCCGCCGTTGGATCACCTGCGCGAGGATGCCTCCGCTGAGGAGATCAAGCTGACTGTCCGGCGGCGAGTCGGCCAGTACCTGACCAGCCTGCATGAGGCTGCTTCGGGGTTCACGAACCTCGACGACATTACCGACGAGCAGGTGCGCGGGGACCGTACGCGGCAACTGGAGCACGCCAGGCGTGCGGTGGCTTTGATCGATGGCGCGGCCCTGCGTGAGCGTGGTCTGACGGCGGAGCAGCTCGCGTTGATCGTCGCGCAAGACCTTGACCCGCTCGATGAGGTCTCGTCCGCCCACAAGGTGGTGCGGAAGATCGCGGGGCGCCTGGGCATCGCGATCGCGGAGCCTGGCAGTCAGCCGGCACACGTGGTGAGCGGGAACGTCCCGGCAGGTGTGGTGTCCGCAGGGGGCGCGGTAGGGCTGGATCGGCCGGGCGGCGGCTGGACTGCCGAGGGCGTCGTGTCTCGGGCGTTGTCGAAGGGGGAGTGGCCGTACTCCGGCGATGCCCTGCATTCGGAGCCCTCGCGCCGCCTCCGGGACACCGTGAAGAAGCTGGTGCAGGATGCGGCGCCGGGCGCTCTTGGTGGTCGGGAGTTCATCGACGGCAGCCTGGGCAAGGCCGTTGTGGTACTCGCCGCGCATGAGCTGTGGGATCCCAGCCGCCGCTCCCGCGGCTGGGAGGTCGCGGTGTCCGACACGGCTGATCTGGTCCGGGAGATCATCACGGACCTGGCGGGTGTGCCCAACCCCCAGGAGGTGAGCCTCGAGAGCTTCGAGAGCCGGGACGAGGCACGTGCGTGGGTCGACATCAACGCCGAACACATGCGGCAGATCGGCTCGTTGTTGCACATCCCCGGTGCGTTGTGGCGCCACCCGGACTACGACATGTTGTGTGTGTATGCCTTGGGGGCCTTGTACAACTCGATGAAGACGGGTGAGCCGTTCAGGTTCGATCCGACGGGCGATCTGTCGAAGCGGGTACTGCCGTCCGATGTCGTGCGTGAGTTCGGGGTGGGTGGTTTCACCGAATACGACGGCGGGCGGAACAGCCTCATTGATGTTGGTCGTGAGCTGCCTGAACGCGGCGTTGGCGTGGCTATGTGGACGGTCAATGGGGATGAGTACCACCTGGTGGGGGTCTGGCGGAATTCCCGCGGGCAGGTGTGGGTGCTCGATGCGTCCACGGGGTTGCCCGCCGCATTGCCCGGCGGAACCTACTACTTCGGTGTTGTCGACGCGAGCAAGCTGGATGGAGGGCTCATCCGGTTGCCCGGTCTCAAGCCCGGCAGCGATGACGGGCGCGACGCGCAGCGGCGCCTCACCGAGATCGTGGAGCCCGGGCTGCGCCGGGACCGGGTGTCCGCCTATCCGGCTGTCGACCGTGCGACGTTGGAGGAGTTCGCCCAGGGTGACGGTGCGATCGGTGAGTTCCGTGCCGCTACGGGTCGTGATCCCCGGCCGAGGGTGATCGCCGCCGGTGATGACGTGCGGGGAGTCTTCACGCGGCTGGCGGGGCAGCAGGATGTCGATCAGGTGTTCCTGCTCGAAGACGTGCGGGGTGGTCTGCGGACGTGGCGGCTGACCGGTGACGATTTGCGAACGGGGAATGTGCCGGACGGCTTGGGCGGCGACGACGCCGTCTACTTCGTTGACGTGGCCGATGTCGATGGAAATCTGATCGAGGTCGGTTCGGAGCCGGACGCCGGCCTGGTGGAGCAGTCGGCGGGGACCGTGCGTGAGCTGGGGCGGCTCACGGACCTGATGTACTTCGTCGACGACGTCCGCGGTGCCCGCCGGGCGGTCGCGGAGCGGTTCGGTGGGGCGTGGGAGCTGGCGCGGGTGGTAGGCGAGTTGCTGCCGTCCAGCAACGAGCCCGGGTCTGATGTCGTGGTGCATCATCAGCTGCGTCGGCTGGGGGACGTGGTGCGGTTCCTCGACGCCAGCACGCCCGGCGCGTTGGTGGGCTACGTGGGTGGGGACGACGCTGCCGTCAAGGTGACCGGTGCGGCCCCGGAGACGGTGCGCGGCTGGGTGAGTGGTGTCGTCCCCGAGACCGGAGATGCTGGGCGGCTGCGGCTGGCCGCGCTCGAGAGGGTGGTCAAGACCTTCGGTCGTCCGGCGAACATCCAGCGGCTGGACCAGCGGCTGGCGGACCTGACCACTCAGCAGCGCAGGCAGTTCAACCTGCCCGGGGACGTCCCCAGGTTCAGTGACGTGCTGGCGGTGTTCGCGCAAACTCCGGCGAGTGACCGGGTGCGGTTCGTCGACGACCTCGCACGCGTTCTGGGCCTCGTCGAGTCGTCGTCCGGGGAACAGCGTGGTGGCGGCTTTGTGGGCGGCCACGAGCGAACGGAGCGTTTGGAGCGGACCAATGCCCCGGCCGAGGCCGGCGGCGGGTGGGTCGGCGCGCGGGACGAGTCCTTGGACGACGACGGATCCCGCATGGAGGTCGACTCGGCCGCCGTGGTCGCTCCGGACGATGTGCTGATGGGGGAGTTGCTTCGGTTCTTGGAGAACGAACAGGACGCGCCTTCGGTTCGGCTGACGCCTTCGGTTCGGCTGACGCCTTCGGTTCGGCTGACGCCTTCGGTTCGGCTGACGCCTGAGGTGCTGCGTGACGCGGCGGAAATGCTTCGGGCAGCCGAGCCGCCGCGGCTGCCGCGGACGGACGCGGAAAAGCAGGTTCGTGAGGACCTGCGCACGGCGGGAAAGAACGTCACGAAAATCACGGAGCGGGCGGCGCTGGCGCAATCGGTGAGGGATTTCCGGGCCAAGTACCAGACGACGTGGGATCACATCAGGTTGATCGCCGTCCATGCGGCGGCAGGCACGGCCGCGGCGCTTGACCTGCTCAGGAATTGGGGCTTGTTCCAGGGCCAGCTGACCCCAGTTTCAATTGAAACTGCGGAACGACTGGGTCGGGACGATGTCGCGACGTTGCTGGCTGACTTGATGCGGCGTGTGCGCGAGCTCGCCCCCGCAGACTCCGGTGGCTCTGGCGGTAACGCGGGCCAGGTGAAGCGCAAGAGTCCCTCGGAGATTCGGGGGGATGCGTTGAAAGCCGCGTTCCTGGCGAATCCGAATGTGCTGTTGGAGCCGGAAAAGTGGTTGGACCTGGCGGGCCAGACTTCGTTTGAGAAGTCTCTCCCTTATGTGCGGAAGAGTCTTGGTTCGGGCCCTGACGCGGCGGGTTGGGTCGTGTCCAGGTCTGGGAAGTACATGCTCGTTCCTGCGAAACAAAATGCTGCGGTATCGGATGTCGTGGGACCGGGTGGTGATGGTGCGGGTGATGGTGCGGGGTCGGTGGGGGATGGACAGGGCCGGTTGAACTGGGATGCTGTGCTGTACATGCCCGAGGTCAAGGTGTTGGCGGAGTTCGTCAAGAATCCTCGGAGTTTCATTTCATCGGCGAGGGTCGATGCGCTGCACGGCCGAAAGTCTTCCAATAGCTCTGTCACCGATATCAATGGGTTGTTGCTGGCGAATAATGTGGGGCGCATCTTTGTTGCCAATGATGACGTGTGGGGTAAGGGGTTGATATATGCGTCGACTGGCGCGGGGGATCGGTTGTTGTCGATGGACGAGATCCCGGACGTCACTCGCACACAGTTGTGGACCCATCAACGGTGGGATGGGTGGGAGCTGCTGGTGGGGAATGTTTGGCGGGTGTGGTTGAGTGACGATGCGGGGCGGTTGTTGTCGGACCTGCAAGCTCACCACCCGCGGCTGGTGGATGAGTCGTCGACGCGGGCAGTGGACGAACTGAACTCGGTCGGCGCCGAGACAGGGGTGGGGGAGCTGGTCGCGCGCGATGGCGGGAACCTGTGGCTGGAGCAGGCCGGGCATGCGGCGACGTTGACCAAGTTGGATGATCCGGAACTCGGCGAAAGGAACTACTCCGCGCAGGAGGTGGCGCGGAGGAAGCGGGGGCCGTCGGAGCCGGGGGAGGCGCGCGGTGTCAAGCGTCAACGTGCCGAGCGGAGCGCGGTGCAGTTGGCGTCGTTCAAGCAGATTGACCCGGCGTCTTTCGCGACCCCGGCGAAGCGGTTGCTGGCGTTCTATCAGGCGAATCCGAGTCGCCCCATACCTATGCGCATTCTGAACCAGGTGGGGTGGCCGGAAAAGCTGGGCAATCCCGTCCCTAAAACCACGTTCTCTGATAGCCATGCTGTGGTCCAAAAGAGCTTGGGTGACGGAGGGTTCGGCGCGAGCGGCTGGATTGTCGGCGAGCACCGTGGTGACGAGACGGCTTATCGGTATGTGCCCGCTATGCCGGTGGTCGATATCGCTGGGCGAACGGGGCACCGGTTCACCGCGGTCGATTGGGGGAAATTATTAGACGCAGGCGAGTTGAAGATGCTGCATTTCTTCGCGTCGAATCCGATGCGGGAGTTCTCTCGTGCTGACCTTCGGAACGGTAGCTGGGGTCCGAACTCTGACGTCAAAGATCATGCTATGTATCAAGTACTCTCGCGAGTCAGCATGGTGTTGAGGCGGCATGGTGCCGGAATCATCATTTCGCACACTCCCCGAAAAAAGCGTGGTGGTGAGATTTCGTGGTGGTATACGACGACCGGTGCGCCAGGGGATCGGCTGGTTGATCCGTCCATGATCGGCGATCTGGTGACCAGGGTGTGGCCGCGGGGGAATTCGCCGCGGGGTGAGGGGTTGTTGATGACCACGCCTGGGTGGTGGGGGTGGTTGAAGCGCGATGAGTTCGAGGTGATGCGTGCGCTGCTTGAAGCCCAGCCGGGTGAGTGGTTGAAGCCTGACGTTTTCGAGGAGCCTTGGGACGAGGTCGTTCCCACCGGGCCGGATCGGATCCAGAAGCAGTTGAACGCGGTCCTGACACCCCGGCCCGAGTCGGGTGGTGGGGAATCGGTGGGTTCGGGTCGGGTTGAGGTTGACGAGCGGGGGGTGATGTTCGTTCCGGGTCTGGGTGCGGTGGACCTGAAGTTGGAGGTGGCGGGGGAGTCGTGGGTGGGGGGTGTGTGGACCAGGGAGCGGGTGTTGTCGGCGGTGCAGGGTGTGTCGGAGCTGGAGCGGCCGGGTCTTGGTGAGGTGTGGGGTCGGATCTGGGCCGAGTTGAGTTCGGTGAGCCGCGACGCCGCTCGGGCTTTGGCGGGCGAGTCGGGGGAGGTCTTTGACGGGGTGGCGCGGGTGGTGTGGCTGCGGGCTAACCGGGGGGAGGCTGCTGAGTTGGTGGTCGAAGAGATCCTGGATGGTCTGGTGGCTGAGCAGGCGGTTGCGGGGGCACCGGCACAGACGCGGGAACAGGTGCCGGTGCGGGTATCGGCCGAGGCGAGGAATTTGTGGGTGGGGGGTGCGTGGACCAGGGAGCGGGTGTTGTCGGCGCTGAACGAGGCGCCTGGGCCTGGGTTGCCGCGGGTGGACGATCCGTTGCTTTCGATCTCGGTGCGCGGGATGTTGCCGGAGGGACTTGAACTCACCGAAGCCGAGTACGACGCTGTGACGCGGATCGCGTGGCATCGGACCGATCACGGCGACGAGCTCACCGCCGTGGTCGACGAGATCGTGAGCGGTCTGACCGCCGAGCGGGAACTGGCAGGCCAACAAATGACGGTTCCCGTTCGGGGACAGGCGGCCGAGTTCGGTGCCGACGCCGGCGGTAGTGCGGTCACCGGCGGTTTCCCGCTCGGCAGCCTTGAGGGCGATCCTGGGGTGGGGTCGTCCGGGCCTCGTGTCGGTGGGTCGGGGCCGGAAGAGGCCACGGGTGAGTGGTCTGGTTGGCCGGAGACGCCGGGGCCGCGGTTGCGGTGGGATCGGGATCTTGTTCTGGGGATGGCGGCTCGACTGGCGGCTGGGGACCGTCGTGGGTTCGAGCCGGAGGATGCGGTTCTCGCGGATGCGGTGCGGGCGGCGTATGAGCGGTTTGACGAGCCAAAGCGTGGTCTTGAAACCCGGCAGTTCTTGGGTCGTCGTAATTTGGCCGATGCCGTCCAGGTGATTGCCGTGCATGCCTGGAAGGGGCGTGCGGAGGTGTGGTCGTTCTTGCCTCCGGCGTTGCCGCGTGATCTGAACGCGTTTGTGCCGGCGATGGCGAACGTGGTCGCGCAGGACGTGAAATGGGCGATGGGGGATCCGGCGGCGGCCGCGCACATGGGTGCCGGCGATGGCGGGGTGGTGCGCGAGCTGGTGATTCGGCGGGCGGTCGGCCAGGTCTTGTCCGGTTTGAGCGAGGTGGCCCGGAAGTTCACGGATCTGGACGGCCTCCCTGCCGACGTCCGGCAGGAGCGCGCGACGCAGTTGGCGGCGGCGCGGCGGGCCGTGGGAGACGGCATCGATCCGACGCAGCTGTTGGACAATGGCTTGACCTTGGAGCAGGTCGCGCTTGTGGTGGCGGATCAGGTGGATCCCGCGCGTGCGGAGGAGTCGGCGCGTGACGAGGTGCGGTTCTGGGCGCAGGCGTTGTCTGTTGGCCCTCCGGCGTCCGGGCAGGCCGGGGCGCTGGTCGGGGATGTGCACGCCGTCGAGCCAGAGCCGCCGGTAGCTGTCGACGCACCGCGCGATGCGGGGGATGGCGTCAAGGAGTCCTCGCCCGATGCGCTGGATCTGCAAGGCATGAATCCGGACGAGGTTCCGGATCGGGCGAGGTCGCTGCGTGACTGGCTGAAGTCGTCGGTGGCCACTCCGGGAAGCGATGACGCCTCGACGGCAGTGGCGTCGGGTCAGCCAAGGCAAGGCGAGCAGGGATTCGTCATGGACCTGCGCCGGCCCGAAGAGGGGTGGACGGCTGAGTTTGTCCTGCAGAAGGCGAACGAAGGGGACGGGCGGTTCGCGGAGGGTGTGTGGTCGCGTGCGGTGGGGCTGGTGCGGGATGCGGCGCCGGGTTCGCTTGGCGGCCGTGAGTGGGCCGATACCCCGGTGGGTGCGGGTGTGGCGAGGCTTGCCGCGTCCGGGATGTCGCGGATCCATTCTTCGTCGGACGCGGCGCGGTCCTATGCGGACGAATTGGTCCGGGAGATCGTCACCGATCTGCTGGGGTTGCCGAATCCGCCGGTGGTGACCCGGGATGTGTTCAGCCGGGAGGAGGCGCTGCGGTGGGTGGCGGTCAACGACGGGTTCGCGTCGCAGGTGGCGGGGTTGGCGCACCATGCGGGCGGGTTGCGGCACCATGAGGACTACTTCTACACCTGCGTGCTGGCCACGGCGGCGGCGTATAACTCGCGTCAGCGGGGGGAGTTGTATTCCTTCGGTCCGACGACGCAGCGGGTGTTCACGGAAGAGGACGTCGTCGAGGCGTTCAAGATCGATGAATTCGTGCCCTATGACAAGGCCGGTCTGCTCTGGGAACTGGGCGAGCTGCCTGCCCGGTATTCCGGTCTGATTCTCATCGAGAACAGCGAGAAGCCCGGGGAAAGCCATCTGATCGAGGTGCGGCGGACCCCGCGCGGCCGGCTGGACATCATGGACAGGCGGACGGGGCTGCCGGCCGAGTTGCCCGACGGCGACCAGTACACCTTCAAACTCGGCGAGATCGTCGAGAGCAGGCTCACCGACGGGCTCGTCGAACTGGACGGGCTCCAACCGGCATCCGCCGACCGGCCCGATCCCCGCCAGCCCCGCCAGCTCGTGCGTGAGATCGGTGAGGGCAGGCGGGACAAGGTCCGGCTCGGCTACCAGCCGACGCTGAAGGCGATGCTGAACGAGATCAGCCTGACCAGGATCGCCGGCTTGGGCATGGATGTCGACCAGGTGGCCGGGATGATCGAGCGCCGCTACAACGTGGAGGCCGCGTCGCAGGTCAAACCGATCGACGAGATCGTGTGGGAGGTCGCGCACGACCTGAAGGTCGTCAAGCACCGGTCGCCGGACCTGCCGGAGCCGGTGGACGTGCCGATCAACAACGAGGCCGGCGACCCGGCTGCGGCAGCGGGCACAAGGCCGTGGCTGTATGGGATCGAGCTGTTCGAGAAGATGCACGCGGATGTGCGGCGCGGTGAGACGGTGCACGTACTTGACGACGGGACGGTGGGCACGCGGACCTACCGCGTCGTCGCAGCGGGAGCTGCCGAGCAAGGCGCGAACACGGTGGGCGAGCAGGTGCGTGCGGGGTTCGACTATGCGCGCGCCGTGCACCTCGCCGGGCAGTCGCTACCAGAGGATCTGCCGGCCGGCGAGGATCTCGTCATCGTCACCGAGCCGGGGTCCGCGGGGATCGTCCCGCCGCACGAGGCCGACCCGGCGACCGAACAGGTGAGGATCTCGGTCCAGGAGGACTTCAGAGCCAACCCGCCGGAGCAACCGACGGAGGCACCGGAGGTCTGGACCGTCGAGGACGTCAAGGCTCTGGCCGAGAAAGTCAGCGCCACCAGCGGTGACCGGTATTCGGTAATGCGGATGGTGCTCGCCGAAGCCAGCGTGAGACTGCTGGTTGACATGGTGGATGTGCAGCAATTTGCCAAGGCGGTCATGTGGCACCACCGCGGAGACATCCGGGACCGTTCCGCCGTCCGTGCCACGGTGAAGAAGATCGCGGCCGACCTCAAGGCGAGCAAGGCGGACGGGCGACTGATCAACGACTCGACGACGGTCACGTTCGAGGACAGTCGTGGCACCGCGCTCTCCGGCAGGGATGCGGAGACCGCGTCCAACGTTGGCCTGACATGGATCGACAAGGCGTTCCCCGGCGATCGAGAGCGCGACGGAGCCGACTCCACGCAAAACGCATCGAGTGCGAGTTCCGGCGTGGAGCCGGTCTCCGGCGCTGTGCGGCGGAATCTGCCACGGATCGTGCTGCACGTCTACGGGGACGCGAGCGAGCGCGGCCCCCGCAGTGGACAGACCAAGGCGGAACGGGTCGTCGCAATGATCCGCGATGCGGTAGGCCTCGTGCGCGGGCTGTATCTCGAAAGCGGCATGCCGCTGTCGGGGGCTCCGGACCCACGGGATGTCCCAGTGACGGTGGTGTCGCACGGAGAAGACGAGTTGCGGGCGATGTCGGAGTCGTCGGCGAACCTCCTGCGGCGGCAGGTGCGGATCGAGCTTGACGACTCGACTCCGCGGGCCGAGAGCGAAAGGTTCGACACGTGGCTGCGGAACCAGCCGGAGACCTTCCCGGTCCGTGACCTGAGCGAGCAGTGGAAGGAGGAGCCCCCGGTCGCGCCGAGAACGCCGGAGGAGCGACGGTTCCCGCAGTTGCCGGATGACCAGCGCGTCGATGAGCAGTCGGAGCTCATGGTCGCTCTGAATTCGTATGAAGGCGGGCCTGGCGTCACCCCGGCCGTCTATCAGGGCATCCTCGGCGCCCTCGAGTTGCAGAGGAACTTCCACGGCGATGACTCCAAGTCATTCGTCACTTTCTCGCCACAGACGGATTCCGGCATCGAAGGGCTGGCCGCGATCATCGCGCGAGTGCGTGGCGCTGGTGCAGGCACGTTCTCCGTCATGCTCGGGTATGGCGCGCCCTTCAAGGGGCGTGTCCGGGTTCTGCTCAACCTGGGTCGAGATGAAAAGGGCGAGCAGGTGTACATCGTCGATCCCGCGAACGGGGACAAGCTCAGGGTCGAGAACCTGGAAACGGCTCCCCGCAAGGAATTCGAGAACCGGCAGCAGGACGGGGTCACGGTTCGGCAGGAGGTGTGGACGCATGCGGTCCGCTCTGTGTCGGTGAGCGACGAGAACTCCGTGCGGTGGGAGATCAAGGAGATCCGGCAGAGCCGCTTCGAGTCCAGGATGAGGATCCAGAATCCGGTCACCCGCGAGGAAATGCCGGATGACGATCTGCCCGGACTCTTGCAGCTCTACGAGGTCACCGTCGACGCCCGGGGCAACCAGGTGATCGTCGCCCCGGCGGAGCCGAGGTACTGGCAAATCACCGACGCACCGGCCACGGCGTCTCAGTTCGGGGGATTGCGGTCGGTCAAGGCCGAGGGACTCGTCGAAGCGCTCAAGGCGTACGAGAAGCACAGCCGGAATCCGTCGGATGTCATCGCAGGGCACGCGCTGGAGCAGTTCGGGATCGGCGACGTCGGGGTGCGCGAGGTGCGTCAGCGGATGATGATCGCCAGGCACGGCGATCCGGGGCGGCCGGGTCCGTTCGCGATCATGTTGGTGCACGCGCTCGAGGAACCCCGTCCGGAGGCCGAGGTCGGTTCCCATCGTCGGAAGGGGCCGCCTGGGCTGGTGCTGCCACGCGCATACGTCGTGCGTTTCGACGGCGATGAGCTGACGATCGTGGACCCCCGGACCGGGGTAGTGGCGTCGCCGGCGGACTTCGGCCACGCCGGCGTGATCGAGGCGGCCGGTATTTCGGTGTCCACGCTTGTGGCGGACCCGGTCGACGCCGGCGGCGAGTACGTCAGCCCGCCGGAGAAGCCCGGTGACGCCGGGAATTCCGGTGCGCGAGTGGGCGGCGGGCCGGGCGACGAGCCGGTGACGGAGGACGACCCCAATCGGCCGTTCGGTGCCGGACAGTCGGGCTCGGGGGATGGGCTCCTGGCGGATGTCGCCCGCGAGCGCCCGGTGTCGGTGGCGGATTCGTCGGAGTCGGATCTGCGCGCGGAGATCGAGCGTGCCAAGGAGGTGGCGGAACCCGGCGATGTCGCGGCGGCCAACATGGTTGTGCGGCACACGCACGATGTCATCAAGTTGGCTCGCAACGATGCTCGCGTGCCCTTGGCGGATGTGGTGGCACTCGTCGCTGCTCAGCACCCCGGCCGCAGCCCTAAAAACCGTGCCTGGGCCACCAAGTTCTCCCAGACGCTGGCGGAAAAGCTTGGCACGCAGGGAAACAGCCTGCGCATCCACGCCGGAGCAGGGAGCTCCAAGCCGTCGGGAGTTGACTTGGCATGGGTCGCGGAAAGCGACTGGAGCAGTATCGTGGAGGTCTCACCCGAACATGTGTTCAAGTCTACGAACCGGGCGCCCGCCGACGTCACGACGAATGGCTTTATCGGCGGTAACGACAGGATCACGACCATCCACGATCACACCTATGCGGCCTCCCGCGACCAATACGTGTCGACGACCGAGGATCCGAATTATCATCACAAGAACGCTCTCTACCGCTACATGATTGACCCGCCGGTTACTGGGATCTCGGTGGCGGAAACCCTGAAAGCGCAGAACAAGAATTATTGGGTTCCGTGGGAGCGGGAAATCGTTTATCGCTATATTCGAGGCGAGGATATTATTGGGTGGTATGAGTACAGGAAAGATTCGAATTCGCTTTCCGGTATCACCCTGGTAGGGTTCTTCCAAAATGAGGGTTATCGCGGAAACTGAGACGCTCCTCCGATGCTGTGAGTACTCGGCCCGAAGCACGCTTCGAATCCGGTCAAATCGCCTGTGGTGTGGGACGTCCACTCCTCCCGGCCGCGTGGCTCGATGCCGCCGCGAGTAGGGGAGGTCGCGGCATCGGGCCGGGTTTTTAGAGCGCTCGAAGGCGCTGGATGATTCGGTCTTTGAGCTCGTGGTCGATTCGGGCCCAGACGGGCGGCTCGGTGAATCGCCAGGCGTGGTTGTCGGTGGTCGGGGTGTCGTCGGGTTCGGGGTCGACTGGGGTGCCGTCGGGCCACCGCATGGGAGAGGTCACCGCGGCCAGCCCTTCATTTCTTTGAGCAGCGCGTTGCAGTCTGGGCATGTCCGGGCGTGAATCCAGTCCATTTCGGACGGATTGGCCAGGGCGAAGGTGTTGCCGCAGAACGCTTCGTCGGCTGTGCGGGCGTCCAGGCGGGTGCCGGCGAAAGCGTGCCGCACGAGGCCGTAGGCGCTGGACTCGTCCGGCACTGGCAACCAGAAGTAGCGCTGCTCTGTCTGGGGCTGGGGCATGAGAACTCCAGGGTTCGGGGGTTGTAGGGGTGGCGGGCGGCGCGCGGAGCCCGGGGGGCGCGCGGTGTCGGGGGCACCGCTCGGTCTCGACGCAGCGCCGCCCGCCTCATGTGCCCGGTCCGTCCCGTCGGGAGGGGGCACGGACGGCCCGGGCAGGTCTCAGGAGTGCTGAAGGTCGTTGGTACAGGCGAAGTTCCGCATGGCCAGGCGCGAATGTGCCGGGGTGCGGGGGACGGGCATACCACTCTCCTTTAGAAGGTGACATCGATCGCATCGAGATCTGGAACACGCTGCCCTGATGATCCTAGCTTGATCTAGGAAAGCTGAATAATCAAGCTATCGGCACCCATCCGATCGAGTGGCTGTGGGCGATACCCTTCGGGAGGAAGGGACGATCGCCGCGCTTGGCAACGCCGCTCGTCAATCACAGGAGAGGCAGAGCAGATGCCCGCAACCGTTCGCACGGCCAAGAAGCTGCTGCTTGGGCGCGAGATCGCCCACATGATCCAGGAGGCGGACTCGTCGCAGGCCGAGGCAGCGAAACTCATTGAGACGAGTCAGCCGCGCATTGCCAGCCTGATCAGTGGTGCGAGCAGCATCAGCCCCGGCGACCTCGTGCTTCTGGCGTCGAAGCTCGGCTTCAGCGATGAGGGCTATCTGGAAGCGCTGCGCGAGCTGCGCCGGGACAACCACAAGCGAGGTTTCTGGACCACCGGCCACAACCGCGCGTACTCCGAGGACATCCGGCTACGAGTTGACCTGGAGAAGCACGCTGATCAAATCCGTGCAGTTGAGGTCGAGGTCGTACCGGGGCTACTGCAATGCGAGGCGTACGTCCGGGCGATGCATGCCGATCAGCCCGAGATCAACGGCGTGACGCTGGAAGATCGCATCCAGGCAAGGCTGGCGCGGCAAGACATCCTCGACAGGGACGAGCCACCAATGGTGCAGTTCGTGCTGTCGGAATCATGTGTCCGGCGAGTATGGGGCGACAAGTCGGTTATGCGCGAGCAGATCGACCACCTCATCAAACTCAGCAACCGGCCGAACGTGCACCTACAGGTTTTGCCGTTCGACCGTCCGGCCGGTCGACGATCGCCGATTTCGAGTCCGTTCGTGTTGATCCGGGTGCCTTCGCCCGGCGCGGCCGGGCCATTGGAACTGGCATACGTCGAGGGTGCAAACGAAATCCGGTACCTCGACGACAAGAAGGCGCTCAAAGCGTATGAGGCGGCGTGGGCACGTCTCGCGAACGCTGCGTTGACGTTCGCGGAGACCCGTCGGTTCCTGAAGGGCGTTGCCGCCGACTTCGCACGATCGTCCCCATCCAAGTGACACCCAAGGAGATTGCCGATGAACACAGCCCCGTCGTTGGCCTTCGCGGAGATTGACTTCCGGAAGGCCAGTAAAAGCGTTCCTGACAAGGACTGCGTGTGTGTGGCCCGCCGGGATGGTTGGGTCGAGCTGCGTGACGACAAGACGGTGTTCGGCGCGTCGGATGACCATCGGTTGGTGTTCACCGCCGAGGAGTTCGATGCCTTCTTAGCCGGTGCTCGGGAGGGCCGGACCGAGGGGCTGTGCCTGGAGATCACCCGCCGCGATGCGGACGGCATGCACGTGTTCCGCCGGCGCGGCTGGGCAGCCGTCGAGCTGGTGTTCACCGAAGCCGAACTGCTGGCGTTCCAGGACGGCATCGCCAACCACGAATTCGACGCAATCGCCTACGCCGCATAGGTTTTCCGCTGTCGCCGTCGTGTGAAGTCGTGAGTGTTTTGGGGCGCTATGGCACCCCAAAACACTCACGGCCCCTGACCTGCCGGAACGTCGCTCCAGTCTGAGTGAACGGCACTTTCACGCCCCCGCCCGGGATCGATTGAACCGGATGCCGCTCGGCATACGTGTGCTGGCCAACAGGTCCGTGCACCGACAAGGCAGTTGGAGGAACCCCGTGACCGAGCCCGGCAGCTGGAGCGAGTTCGAGCGGATGGAGCAGCGGAAAGCCCAGGATGAGCAGCTGATCCGGGAGTGGGAACGCGCCAACGGCAGCGAGCATGTGCGGCACGTGCGCAACTTCGTCGAGCACGTGCGCCGGGACATTGGCGTCAACGGCGTCATCGGTCAGGTTGACATCAAACCGGTCAAGGGAGGGATCGAGGTCGTCGCTGGGTATCGCATGGAGTCGGACCCGGTCGATGGTCTGCCAACTTTGCGCCCGTCGGTGTCGAGTCCGGATTCGTCCCGGCCAGACCGCGCTGGCGCGGGCGCCTGCGGGGTGGGTGAAGTGAGCACACCCCTGATGAAGAATGTCGAACCGCTGTCTGACCTCGTGTTCCCGGGCGGGGCGGCGACGCAACCGGACTGGGATGGTCCAGGCGGTGCCGGCGCGGTCGCCGATGTCGCCGATGTCGCCGATGTCGAAGGTCAGCAGGCCAGTGCGACTGGGTGGAGCGGGCCCCAAACCTGATCAGTCGCACGTCCCGCAGGAGGTGGCCCCGTACCAGGCGTGCACGGCGGTGAGGTGCGTGTAGCCGGCGTAGCTGTCGTGCACCAGCACCCCGGTGAACTCCGCGAGGCCGTCGCCAGCATCGAGGGAGAGCGGAAAACCGCACGGCAACGAGACGATCCGCGTTACCCCTGATGGCGAGGTGAGCATTGAACTTCCCGCGCCGTTGGCCGCCTACGCCAACAAATCATGCTCAGTCTCTAGCAACGGTTTCCTGGCTAACGGGCACTCAGACGCATCCGCAGCGATCGTGGGGCGAGGACGGCGCTGGGAGCGGCCCGCACGGCACGTGTGGTGTGCCGGAGCTCCCAGCGGGCCGCGACCGAAGCAAGCGTGAGCACCGCCTGGTTCAGCCCGAAGGTGTCGCCGATGCACCTGCGGGCCCCCGCAGCGAAGGGCAGGTAGGCGGTCCGGGGCGGCCTCGCGACGTGGCCGGGCAGCCATCGGTCGGGATCGAAGCGGTCGGGGTCCGGGTACAACCGCGGACTACGGTGAATGAGGTAGGGACTGTAGATCACGATAGTGCCCGCTGGTAGCGGCTGGCCGGCTAGTTCCGCGTCGGCGGTGACGATTCTGGTGAATATCCACCCCGGCGGGTAGAGGCGCAGGGTTTCGGTGATGACGCGGTTCGTCAGCTCGAGAGCGGGGAGGTCGTCGGCTTCCGCGACTCGCCCGCCGAGTACCGCGTCGGTCTCGGCGTGCACTTGTTCTAGCACATCGGGGTGGGCGGCCAGGAGGTGCAGTGCCCAGCTTAGTGTGGTGGCACTGGTCTCGGTCGCGCCCAACAGCACGGTGACGACCTGGTCCCGGATCTCGGACTCCGCCAGCGCCCTGCCGTTGTCGTCGCGGGCGGCGAGCAGCGCCGACAGGACGTCGGCATGGTCAACGCCGCTCCGCCGGTACTCCGTGATGCAGGCGTCGACGGCCGCCGCGACGCGTGCCCTGGAGCGTCGGAAGCGCAGGTTTAGCGGGGTGGGCAGATTCTTGAACGGAGGCGGCACGACCAGGTTGCGGAACACGCCACGCACGATGTCGTCGAGCGACTCCTCCAGCGCGACAGCCGCCGGTCTGGCGACGTCGGCGACAAACAGGGTTCTGGACACGATGCGGCTCGTAAGTGCCTGCATCTGGGCGCGCACGTCAATGACGTCGCCCTGCTGCCATGAGTCGAGCATCACGCTGATCTGCTCGGACATCATCCGTGCGTAGTTGGTCAGGCGATCGCGGTGGAACGCGGGCTGCAGCAGGCGACGCTGCCGTCGGTGGTCCTGATGTGAACAGGAGGCCAGGCCGTTGCCCACCACCTCACGGACCTTGTCGAAGGTCGGGCCACCCTTATCGAAAATTCGGTCGTTCACGAGCAGGTGGTGCACCAGGTCCGGGTCGGTCACGACGAACGCCTTCCACGGACCGAGCCTGATCCGCACCAGATCGCCGGCAGCGGGCAGAGACGTCAGAAAGCCAAGCGGATTGCGCGCCATCGCGAGTGCGTGGCCCAGCAGGGGCAGGGCGCCGGGGGCGGTCGGCGCGGTCACCGAGCTAGTCATTGGCTGGCTCCAAAACCAGCATTGGCTGGCTCCAGAACCAGGTGATCGTCGGGAGCGGTGGCGGGGGTCCAGACAGCAGCTCGCTGGGTAGCCATCATGACATCCTGGCAGATATGTCCACGACGCCAATCGTGCAGTGGAGCTGTTGCCGAGCGGCAAATGGTTGCCCGTTTGCCCTTTTCTTTTTGCCCTTCTGGGGCGACGACCTGTCGATTAGACCCAAACTCGTCCGCATCCGGCTCCCCGGCGATTCGCTGACGCCCGAAGAAGCCGACCTACGCCAGCGCATCCAGAACCAAGTACTCCAGACCCTCGGGTACGCGGTCCCGTTTATAGATCACCGGAATGCGGCGCTCACGCCGAGCAAGTGAAGCGACACACCTCTGCCTTTCCAGACATCCGCGCTTGGGTCTGTCGGGAAATTCATCGGTGGATGTGGCGAGGCGGGAGTGGGTCGGTGGCTACAGTCGACTCATCAGGTGTTGCCAAGGGTGTTCGTCGCCGGCAACCGGTGGTTGGTGAAGCGACTCCCGAAGGACACTTGTGCCGTTGCACGAGTAGCGGCCGGTGAGGACCCCGTCCACTGTGGCCGATCCGGCTCGTGAACCCGCGGCCGGTCGGGACACGCGTCCCAAGCAGTCGCACCCGACCGGCTGAAAGCAGGCCAGTGCGACTGGGTGGAGCGGCCCCCAGTCCTGATCTCTGCACCGCAACCGCGCCGGCGTCAGAAGTGCACCAGCACCCGGCCGTCGTTGTTCGGATCGACCTCTACGGAACGGTAAAGGCGCTTGAGATGCGCCGCACCTAGCATCTTCACGACCCGGTTCTGCAGCGTTGCCTTCCCTTTGCCGACGATGATCTCGGCCATCGGGATCCGCTCGCGTGCGGCCCGGAAGATCACGGTGCGCACCGCCTGATCGATGTCGCGGTCGCTGCGGAAGATCGGGTGCAGATCGACCGTGATCTTGTCGGCCATGAAGAACTCCTTCTGAGTACGTGACGGGCGGTAGCGCTGCAATCGACACCGCGCTACCAGCACGTTGGGAAGGCGGTTGGGGGTTCATTCGGGCAAAGCCAGCAGCGGGTTCGCGGTGCGATGAACCCTAGCGCTGTGTGTGGCCGTGTCCATGACGGTGAAGGGAGGCACGGTGGACGCGCCGATCGAGGTCGAGCGGGTTCGGCACGCTCTCGTGGTCAGCCGTTCGAAGACTGACGACGAAGCTGTCGCTCTCGCTGAGGCACTGCCGCAGGAACGCGGTCGCACCACGGTGGTGGTCGGCGCGTCGGCGCTGGCCGCAGTGGCGCAGCTCGATCCGTGGGTGGTGGCGGACATCGCCGGGGCGACCACTCGCAGCCTGCGAATCCTTGCGCCGAGCCTGTCGTCGGTGGCCGAGGACGGCTCGCCGTTGCCGGGACGGACATTGTCGGAATGGCTCGGCGTCGAGGTCGTCGTGCCGGGCGGCGTCCCGCGCACCCTGGCGGACGGGAGCCTGTTCGTGCCCGGCTCCGGCCCTGGGTGGGTCGCCTTCCGTTCGGGGCGGCCGGGTGTCCCGCTCGGGCCACGGCTGCCCAGCCCGGAATGGCAACGCCCGCTGGCCATGCCGTTGCCCGAAGGCGCCACACAGATTCCGCTCGGGCTGTGGGTTCGCGGTCCGGGGAGCCCGGAGCGGCCCGACGACCAGCTGTCCACGCGACCGCCGGACCCCGATCGGATGTACGTCGTCATCGGCGCTCCCGGCGAGCAAGCTCCGTCACCGGCGGCTGTGGCCGCTGTGTTGCGAACGCTGCCAGACGAGGTGCGTGGGCGCGCGGTGCTGGCGGAGTACGGCGGCTGGGGTGTGGCCAGTGCCGTGGCTGACGAACTTGGCGCGCCGGTACGCGCGGCGCACGGTGTCCCGCTTGAAGGGCGCCCAGTGCTTCTTGACGAATCGGGCCGTCCGTTGTGGCGCCCGTTCGCGGTGGAAAGCGTGTATCTGCCCGGGCGTGGGCCGGTGCTGGACCGTTGGGTCGCGCCAGGCCCTGCGATGCCGTTGGCTGCCCCTGGTTCGTATCGGCTGGCCGATGGGTGGCGGGTCGACGTCGTGGCGCGCGGGCTGCTGGTGCGCCCGGACTCGCAGGCCCCGCGCCCGGAGTGGCTGGCCGAGCCAGGGCCGCACGCTGACCTGGTCCTGGCCGCTGACTGCGCGGTGCCCGCAGAGGTGCTGTCGGCGCTGGACGGTCTGATCCACGGCCTGCCGGAGGATGCGCGGGAGCGCCTGCGGTTCGTTCCCGCATCCCAGCACGCCGCCGAGGCGGTCAACCGGCTCGGTGCGGCACCGGGCGCGGAGCGCGGCGAGCTCGCGCAGGCACCCCAGGCGCCCCAGGCGCCCACGGCGCCCACTGTGGCTACACCCCCCGTACGTGAGGCACCGCGCGACAAGCGGCTGGTGGCGGGAATCGTGGTGACGACGGACGGCCGGATGCTGCCCGCCGAGCCGATCGTCGCCAGTTCGGTCAGGGACTTCCGGCCCCCGGCAGCGCCCGGTGTGATCGGCGCCCCGGCGCCTGCGGAGCCCAGCAAGCCCGTCACGCCGGTCGCGCCCGCCACGGTGTCGGCGACCACGCCGCCGCAGCAGCTTCCGGTGACCCCGGAAGCGGCACGCCCGCCGCAGCAGGTTCCGGCGACCCCGGAAGCGGCACGCCCGCCGCTGGCCGAAGCAACCAACTCGTCCCCCCAGGAGCCTGCGGTACTCCCGAAGACCTCGGCCGGTACTCCCCCGCCGGTCGAGTCTGGCCCGCCAACAACGGGCCAGATCCCCGCCGGTGGGTCGGTTCTTCTCCCACCAGGACCGGCCCACCGCGGGGTTAGGGCTCCGTCGGAGCCGCCGAGTGACAGGCCGATGACCACGGTGGGCCTGCCACAGCGGACCGAGACCGCGGCCGAGTCGCGGCGCCAGCAACCGCCCGCTGACCCGCCTGCCTCGCTCCCGCCGCTGGTCGCCAAGGCCGGACGGGCACCACGGGACACGCCGCCCGCCGACCCGGTAGCCGCACAGGCCGCGACGGTCGCCGCGCCGCCTGAACCCGAAGCCAAGGTCTCGCCGACCCCAGCCCAGGAGCCGGCCGAAGCTCAGGAGCCGGTCGAGGAGCCAGCTCAGGCGGCGGTCGAGGAGCCGGTCGAGGAGCAGGTGCAGCGCCAACCGCGGCGAGAACCGCTCGAGGTACCCGCGGACGCACGCAGCACCCCCGAGCAGCGGAAGAACGTCCGCACCAGCCTCGGCTCGAAGTACGACGTGGCCACCCGCGCGGTCACCAAGCTGCTGTCCGAACGTCCGGGACTGCGGGCCGGCCGGGGCGAGGAGGCCGCGATGCTGGCGGAGCTGGCCGTGGTGCGGGTGTTCGGTGAGGAGCCGGGCGGCGATTACGACACCGATTTCCACGTGTGCCTCGCCAGCGGCCTGCGCCGCCTCCCCACGGTGCGCGCCGTGGTCGTGCGGGGCATCCCCGACGACACGCTGCTGGCGCCGGGCGCGGTGGTGCGGTTGCGCGAGCCGGTGGTGGCGGCTCCGGTGGCGCAGCCGCAGTCGGTCGGCGGGACGGAGGCGCTGATCTGGGTCTCCACCGCCCGTCGTCTCGACGGCCTGGTGCGCAGCGTCGGTGCGGACGAGCTCGACATCTCCGGCGATGTGGTGCTGCCAGGTCAGACTCGGCTCAAGGTGCTGGGCGTGGAAGGCGGCGGCTCGGTCCGCCGGATCCTGTTCGCCGAGGACGGTAGCGACGGCGAGGAAATCCTTGCCCGGCTCCGTGCCGCAGCCAAGGAACGCGCCGACGCGGAGCTGGACGAGCCGGTGTCGGACCGGTGGTACGGCCCGTTGCACGCCGCATAGCCGGAAGGATGATCCGCCGCATGGACGACCTGGCCGACGAGTACGAATCGCCGCGGCTCGCCGTCGATCTGGATCCGCACGAACGTCTCCTTGAGCTGGCAGGCCGCGCCCCGGACGGCTGGCTGGCCGTTGCCCGCGAGGTGCTGGCCGGCGGCGACCGGCAACGGCTCGACGAGCTGGTCGGCGCGCTGCTGCCGCGGCTCGAAGGGCGTCCCGCGGCGCAGTACCGGTTCGCGCCGGATGCCGATGGGGCCTGGGACGGGCCTGACCGCGCCGTCGTGGCGTCGGTGCGGGCCGCGCACGGCACGGCGGCATGCTGGGCGACGATGCGCGACGGCGTCGACCGCGTCTACCTGGTGCAGGCCGATGACGGTGCGAATCTGCCAGCCGTCACCATGGCCGTTCAACGGGTTGCCGGCCACCAAAGCGATCCGCGCGTTGAGGTGTTCGCGGCGGGCACCGACCTGCCCGTCTACCACAAGACCGCGCTGCGCTCGGCCGTCCTGCTCTGGACTCGTGAGCCGCCGGCGGAGGTGAAGGTCGCGCGGACGTTCGACGGCGCATCCGGCGACGGGGGCCCGTGGTTCGATTCCGCGCACGAGCTCGTGGTCGACTCCACCGAGCGGCAACGGCTGCTGGACTTCCTCAGCAGCGGCGAGATCGTGCTGGATACCGACCTGCGGATGACCGACCTGGTCTCCGGGGCGGCCGGTGCGGTGCCCGCCAGCCTGCGCTCCGACGGCGCATGGGTGTGGTCGGACGCCTCCCGCTACTACCTCGACCGACATCTGCTGGCGCCGGACGCCGCGCTCGCCGCGCATGCGTTGGCCAACGGGCGAGCAAGCCGCATGACCCCACTGGACCGCTACCGCGTGTGCTCGATGCTGAACCCGGAGAACGAGGAGGGCCCGCTATGGCGAGCAGAATGACCGGCACGCGGTCGATGCTGGGGGTTTCGCCCAGTGAGCCGGAATGCTTTCGCACCATCACCGACGCGATCGCCGCGGCGAAGGACGGCGACGTCATCTCGGTGCGGCCCGGCACCTACGCGGAATCGATCGTGCTGGATCGCGACATCACCATCTCCGGTGCGGGAGCACCCGGCCAGGTGCGGGTGGAGGCATCCGGCGATCCGGTGCTGCGGCTCGATGTCGAGCACGCGGCGGTTTCCGGTATCGAGTTGGCGCACCGCGACGGGGAGATCGCGGTGGATCTGCGGGCCGGAGTCCTTGAGCTCGACGAGTGTGTGCTGGCCGCCGAATCCGAGGTCGCCGTCGCGGCGCGGAGCCGCACGGAGCTGAAGGCCCGTGAATGCGAGCTGCGCAACCCGGGCGGCGCGGGCCTGCTGGTGTACGACAACGCCCGCGCCGAGCTGAACGCATGCACGCTCGCGTCCATCTCGAGTACGGCCGTGGTATCTCGTACCGGCGGCACGGCGACGTTGGTGGACTGCGTGGTGACCGATGCCAACAGCGCACTGCTGGTGGCCGACCACGGCCGGAGCACGCTGCAACGCTGCCGGATCGACAAGATCGCCGACAACGCGATCGTCGTTGAACAGCACAGCCAGCTGAAGATGAACGACTCCGACATTTCCAATGTGCGGGGTGTGGTGCTGCTCGCGGCGGCCGAATCGATGCCCGTGCTGCGCGACTGCCGGATCAGCGACGTCGACGCGCAGGCCGTGGTGGCGATGCAGAACGCCACGGTCGAGCTGGAGCGGGTGGGGATCGCCAAGGCGGGCGGGCATTCGGTGCAGGTGTTGGACGGATCGACGGCCCACCTGTCGGCCTGCACCTTCACCGACGCCGGGCACGACGCGGTGTCGGCAAGCGCCGACGGCGTCGTGAAGCTCACCGGCTGCGACATCACCGGAGGCGCGGCAGGCGGGGTCGTCGCGGACGGCCAGGCCGAAGCCACGGTGTCGGATTGTCAGGTGACGCGGACGACGGGCCCGGCGTTGTCCGCCCGCGGCGAGGCCACGCTCGCCGTGGACGGTGGCATCCTCCGCGAGTGCGGCTCCGGCGCGGAATGGCACGGGCAGTCCGGCGGCGGGATGATTTCCTGCACCGTCCGCGACAACGTTCGTGACGGTGTCGCGGTGTTCAGCGACGAGCCGGTGGAGATCCGGCGGTGCCGCATCGACGGCAACGGCGACCAGGACACCCGGTTCGAAGGATCCAGCGTCATCTTCGACGACAGCGGCGAGCCGGGCGAGTCGCGCCCGCCGGTGGTCCAGGAGGAGTCCGGTAGGGCCGTTGATTCAGACGAGCCGCAGGACACCGGAGAACCCCGCCACGCCGACGAACTCGACAAGCTGCTGGCCGAACTGGACGACCTGGTCGGTCTGGATGGCGTGAAGCGCGAGGTGGAGACGCTGGTCCGGTTGCACCAGATGGCCGAGCGCCGCGCCGCGGCCGGTCTGCCGTCGCCGCCGATGTCGCAGCACTTGGTGTTCACCGGCTCCCCCGGTACCGGAAAGACGACGGTCGCGCGGTTCTACGGCCGCATCCTGGCTGCCCTTGGTGTGCTCCGGAAGGGGCAGCTGGTCGAATGCGCCCGGCCTGACCTGGTGGCCGCCGTGGTCGGTGGCACGGCGCTCAAGACCGCGGAAGTCTTCGAGAAGGCCCTCGGCGGTGTGCTGTTCATCGACGAGGCATACACCCTGTCCCAGGGTGGTGGCGGCGGTGGCCCGGACTTCGGCCGGGAGGCGATCGACACGCTGGTCAAGCTGATGGAAGACCACCGTGACGACGTGGTGGTGATCGTCGCCGGGTACACCAACGACATGCGGCAGTTCCTGGCCGCGAACGCGGGCTTGTCCTCCCGGTTCTCGCGCACCATCGACTTCGCCGACTACTCCTCGTCCGAATTGGTCACCATCGTCGAAGGGATGTGCCAGAACCACCACTACCAGCTGGAGTTCGAGACCCGTTCCGCGCTGCACGGGTATTTCACGGCGTTGCCGCGCGACAGCTCCTTCGGCAACGGCCGCACCGCGCGCAAGGTGTTCGAGGAGATGGTCGGACGGCAGGCCTACCGGCTCGGCGACGACCGGTCGGTGACCGCCGCCCAGCTGACCCGGCTGCTGCCGGAGGATCTTGGGCCGCTGCCTGGGGCCGCCGTGGGTGCCGGCGCGGGCAAGATCGACGAGGAACGGGTCGAGCAGCTGCTGGGCACCCTGCGCAGCCTGGTCGGGCTGGCCGAGGTGAAGGCCGAGGTCGCGGCGATGGTCGACCTGCTGGCGTCCGCGCGGCAGCGGGAGGCCGCTGGGCTGCCGTCGCCGCCGGTGAGCAGGCACCTGGTCTTCGCCGGACCTCCGGGCACGGGTAAGACCACCGTTGCCCGGCTGTACGGATCGCTGCTGTCCGCGATGGGCGTGCTGGCGCAGGGGCAGGTCATCGAGGTCGCCAGGGCAGACATGGTCGGCGAGTACGTCGGCCACACCGCGCGCCGGACCACCGAGGCGTTCGACCGTGCCCGCGGCGGCGTGCTGTTCATCGACGAGGCGTACACGCTCTCCTCCGGTGGCAGCCGCGGCAGTGGGCCGGACTTCGGTCGGGAGGCGATCGACACGCTGGTCAAGCTGATGGAGGACCACCGTGACGAGGTGGTGGTGATCGCCGCCGGATACGAGCAGGAGATGGGCGGGTTCATCGCCGCCAACCCCGGTCTGTCCTCGCGGTTCTCGCACCGGGTGCGCTTCGCCGACTACACCGCCGACGAGTTGGTCACCATCTTCAACCAGCACGCCGCCGAGTCCGGTTACGAATGCACTGGGCCGTCCGTGGCGGCGTTGCGGGCGCATTTCGCGGCGGTGCAGCGGGGGAGTTCTTTCGGTAATGGTCGTTATGCTCGCCAGGTTCTGGATGTGGCGATTGCGCGGCATGCTCGTCGGACGCGGGGTTTGGTGAATCCGACGTTGGATGATTTGTGTGTGCTGCATCCTCAGGATATTCCGGGGCCGCCGCAGCCGGAGCAGGTTCAGGGTGGTGAGAATTCGGTTTAGTTGGCGCGAGTGCTGGGAGGGGTGAGCTAAAGGGGCGGTTATGGCGATCATGTTCAGTGAGTTTGAGCGCCAGCTGTCGTATTGGCTTACGGGGGATGAGCCGCCGCCTGTTAAT